>NZ_CP077640.1 GCF_019056395.1 Terribacillus sp. DMT04 | reverse complement strand
TATATACACCTCGAATGGCTATATGCTGTACATCACTATAGGAGTAATCGTTGAAAGAACTGTTAGTCCAGCCGCACCTACAAATAAGCGCTTGGACCATCTAGAATATTCTGGATGCCTTAAGAAATGGTGAAAGAGCTTCATTATAAGTCCAATCAGAACCATTCCAACTGAAACTGATAAGCATATAGCGAGAATTAAACTGATTATATCGTTGATAATCAGTGTAACATTAGGTAGAACTGTTGTAAATACGAAAATGAAAAATATCCGGACTATAACCACAACTAAAGGAGTGTAGATTAAGATCCCTGTTGCACCCTTCAGATTAAAACCTGTTTTGGTTACTAAAGAATAACCAAGCTGTATGATTCCGAGCAGCGTCATTATAGTAAAGATTGCATTAAAGATAAAAGCAGCTGTTGGAACATATTCGTCTGCAGAGTTCGATGATATACCTAAAAACTTGTTATCATCATGATTTAACCCTTCTTGAAATGCGGCATTGTCATTAAAATATGAGGGGACAGATTCGGCCGCAGCTGTTAACGTTGGTACTGTAAGCAGAAACAGAAAAGAGAGAATTAATATCTTAGTTCGCACCGCTGTATCCCTTCTTTTTAACAACGAAGTAACCCGAGATTAGCTCAGTCTTAGTTTGGGTATTCATCTTTCCGTTGACAACATCAAAATGATTCCTATATGAATGTTGTTCCTCGTTTTCCTTTGCAACAGAAGTTATAACGTGTATCCACTGTTCAATTATTTGTTTGTTTACAACCCGATTCTTAAGTGTCTTAATTACATTTCTTGAATCGATAGTGATAGTGAAGATAATATTTGCTAATTCACTTTTGTAGCCTAGGACCTCTACTTTGCTAATACTCTGATGAAAAATAGCGTATCGAGTTAAATGCTTATATAAAAATTCGTAAATACTCAATTTATATTTAGGAACTTGTAGATTAGCTGTTATTGTAACTTTGTTGCTGTTAAAGTCCCCCTCTGGCATTACTGCGACTGTAGCATCTAATTTTGCATTTAAGTGCGAGCACATCGGCTCAAACCAACTTGTCTCCGCAGCAATAATATTTTCTTTAATGTTCTCGTAATAGTCTTCATCTTGAGCAATTCCGGAAAAGCCCATACCAGAGATTTTAGTGAAGGTTTTTTCTGGATTCGGGTTGTAAGTAAAATCAATAGATTCCAGGTTCATTGATTTTTGTTCTATCTCATTAATTAAGTTGTCGATGCCTTGTTCGTTTAAAAGCATAAGTAAGATCACCTCGTATATGTAGTTGGATTATAGGTTTAAAGAATTAGGTTTGAGATTGAGCATTAAGGACTATGTATGGATGTGAGATGTATATAACGGTCTATTTATCTAGGTTACAATACACTATTATTCCATATTATTAGTTAAAATGTAATGGAATGGAATGGAATGGATACATTTTTTACAATAATAGTCCAAAAGTCTCGATGCATTTCGCGCTGTCCTTTTCATAAGTACATATTGTAGCGATGATACCTATGAAAAGGAGGCGAAATGCCTCCCATAATTAAATTGCTTCTCCGCTGCTGTACCTTATATCTTCATCAGGAATAGCGTAGTCTTCATTGATAGATTGCTCTAACACCATTATTTGGTGCACAAGTATTTCTTCTTCTTCCTTTGTAACAAATAGAAGCAGAATTGAATCTTCCTCTAACCTACGCGCTTTCTTAGCTGAGATGTTTAACCAATGATAGTTACCATCGTAGACTTGAATCGATGAACCATCTATACTGGTTAACCTGACAGTCCATTGTTCCATAACTGGAGTAGGTATGTTCTTAGCAGAATCTATATTGTTACTTATTTCTTGCGGTTCAAGTACTTCTTCTTCAATGTACATCTGTCCATCCTCTTCATATATGTTGTAAGGAGGCATATGTTCTTCGTTATAACCAGATACTTCTTCTGCGATCTCCCTCAGTAAGTCATTGGCATTATCGTCCAATTTAGAAACTTCTACTGGAGGTACTTCAACACGATTATTTAACTCCAACGTCAGCTCTTCTTGTTCGATACTCTCTTCAGTTACTTCTAGAGCGTTAACCGCCTCAAAGAACTTGCTGTCACTATAAAACATTAGTGTCATTCTACGCTCATACACGTAATGTTCTACTAATAAATAGAGGACTATCATTAATTCTTGCAAAGGAACATACATTTATTTACCTCCATCATAAAGCGAACAAGTCCAATTCATATTGTCCATCCGCTATTCTGTTTTTCTTCTTACCTTTACTTTTCTTGCTCGAGACTTTTAAGGTAGTGTTTGATTCATGCTTCACAGCTGCAGGCAATTTTCTCTCTGGTTCAACCAGATGAGAAAGTACGGTAGCATCTGGTACATTTCTGAAACCGAATGCATGGATTAGATCCACCGATAGAACCTCTTTATGAACACTGAAACCATCTACTTCCCCACTCTCGATACTTGTTACTATTTGATTCACTCGTTTAATAAGTACATTTCTCGTTGATTCAGTCTTTATGGTCCGTTTTGTCCATTGGATGAATTGTTGCTTCACCGATGGCTTCTTTCCGATCCCGGATAAGATTTCTCTTGCTCTCTCTGAAGATTGCTCGACCCATTCTTCAGTAGATCCTTTAAGATTCCGTCCATCTTTAATCGATTTAATAAGCATGCTTTGAAGATCACCATCATCACCAAGCATTGCATTGAGTCCATCAGAGGAAACTTCACCATTGATGGCTCCAGCTGCTTTATTTTTCATGGCTATAAGCTGTGCCATTTGTTCTTGATAACAATGCTCATAAGCTAAGTAATAAAGCCGGCATTCTTCTGATTGTCCAATTCTCCATGCTCTTCGAGAAGCTTGATTGACAGTAAATAAGGACCAACTGAACTGATAAAAGATAATAGTAGGTGTACAAAGTAAATCTAATCCTACTTTAACTAGTTCTTGTGAAACGATGATACAATCGTGATCCTCATTCTCAACCTTATTTTTTAACCATTCACTTCGGTTATTGGTTGAGGTTGAGCTAGTATCAAGTATATCGACCTTGGCGCCAATTTTTTGGAGAATCGTCTTCAATCGTGGTCTCACGTCTCTTCCTTCAACTGAGGAACCGGTATCGCGAACATATATTATGGATTTTCTGCCTTGTTCCATCTCACCTTGTACCAGTTCTTGTAACTTTTTCTCTTTGTTTAGAGTCATGTTCTCTGGAAGGTGAAGAGGCTGCCATATAATTTCCCTTTCGCCTAAATCGTTTTTATATAAAACGTCTGGATAAGTGAAGGGATTATCCGGATAAGAAATACCAGTGTTCGTAAGTGGAAGATATAGTTTTTTCCCGTCTTGTCTTGAATGAATTAGATTCTCAAAATGAGAAGTCATAGCATTGTAGTTTTCGGCTAGCGGTGGGTCCATCTCAACAAGTATTGTTGGAACATTCACCAACTCTACCGGATCAGGCCACACATCAACTAATCTGACAAGAGCACTATTTTGAACAAGGAATTTACCAAAGACAAATGGAGAGATACCTGGTAACACTTTTTCAGATCTCTTCGTACCGCCGCGGCTTTGTTTGTTTGAGTATTCACCTTTGTCTGTTGTAGTAATGGTGGTAGTTTCGATATTTCCAAACTCCTCATTCCACTTTCGAACGTCATTAAATTTATAACCGTTCTTAACCATAACATTAGGGAATAATCGCCATAACAAGTAATATACATCTTCCGCTTTTCCACCGAAAAGTGTTCCTGTACCTCCGACTACCTTCTTACTGCATGCAACAAGTGATCCTAGACAATTGCCTTGTGCGGACATTCCGCTCTTTAGCTCATGAATCTCATCTACAAGGGATATATCGAAGAAGTTTTTCATCTTTCTTCTGATATACTCAATTGTTGCTATCTTGCGAGGTAGTCCTTTCCTTTTTGGGATATCCTTTTGATTGTCCAATAAACGTCTTGCTAATCGTGGATTATCGTTTGAGATAGCTGCCATTATTTCTTTTTCAAATGCGGCCCATTCTTTAAACGAGGCATAGCGATTAGGGACACTCTTAGTCCATAAGCTTCCTCCACATTCCGAGCAAAAAGCATTTGCTGGCATCTTGCTATCCGCGACTCTTCTTGATGTTCCAAACTCATTTTCTGCCATGTCTCTTTTTACTTTTACTATTTCCTCGCTGCCGCTTTCATTAAGTTGTGAATCAGTCGACTCAACTACCTGGTGAGGATGGCCACAATCTGGGCAATAGTATCCATACTTGTTTATCTTGTTATCCTGGAAGTCTACCGCAGGTACATAAGCTGAATCCCCTCTCATCGTAGTAAAACTGATGACAAAGAAGGTAGGTCTAACAGGTTTCACTTTTCCGCTCCGTATCCACTCTGAATGGTACCTTATTAACGATTCCGTCTTAGTGATAACGTGAACGATTGCTCCTGGTATGATTTCTTTTATCTCCTCTGGCCATTTCTTTGTGAGAGATGGCGGAACCATTACACAACAAAAATAACCTTTTTGACCTTTATTTTTATGAAAAGCATCCGCGATAGCAGCAAGCATAGTAGTCTTACCGGTGGACATTTCACCTTGAATGATGAAATTATCTTCATGTTTCAACCGCTTTGCAATTGCTGTAGAAACATGGGCTTGGACCGGAAACAACTCTCGCTTATAACTGCTGAAATGCTCTGATACTCCATCTGTCATAGGGTTGTGAATAGGCAAAACTTGAGCAGAAATCTTCTCAATCATGTCATCCACGTAGTTGGTCATATAACTGTTCAGATCCACTACTTCATGTAAGTTCTCGCCTTTACCATGCTGTGGAAACTGCAGCTTCCCCGCTTTAATTAATTTTGAAATTAAAGCATCCGCTTCATGCTCTACCATTCTTAGTCTGAGCAATGTAAAGCCTTCTTGAAATAATCCAGGATCCATGTAGAAGTCTACTCTCTCCAAATAATCGTTTAGGACCAATTCCTGATACACACAATCTTTCCATTCAGGAAGTATATGTAATCCGTATTGTCCCCCGCCAAGTATTTGTCTAAGGTCTTCTGCAGGTTCATCTCCAAATGAAAGAATGTATTCTTCATTTGATAAGACTTTATCGTGGACAATAGCCAGAGCCTTAGTTCCGTTTGAAAGGGTGATTGGAAACTTCTCATATTTCCCTTTCTCTGAGCTAAATTGAAACTCTTTCTCGAAAGAAAACTGAGATAGACCTTTTACACCATGTCCGAAATAAAGGCCATTGCTACCTATATCTACGGCTGCTTTCATTGCTTGAAGTGTAGAGTCACTTCCGGATATGATAGCAAAGAGTAAATTAGGCGGCACTTGTGCCTGATCTTCAGTCTCTTCAACAGCAAGCGCGTAACAATACGCATCCTGCCAAGCCTGGTCCATATACATCTCAATCATCTTAGGAGAATCTGAATTCTCATTTACTAAATCCCATTGAACTTGATTCATTTTATTACCTAAACACCAAAGGATAGAGGTTTCTCTCTATCCTCTAGCGATAGGAGTCACCTCCATTTTTAGTTATTCATGTACTTATCTACGATTTCAGAAGCTTCATCCATCACCTTAGCAAAATCCGTAATAGAGATTTTTAGCTTTTCGGCTTGGACAGCTTTTGAAATTCCGAGTTCTTGTAGTCTTTTTTGGTCGTCTGACGCCAACTGATGTAGATGACTCTTCAGCCAGTCAAATTGATTTGGTGTCATAATAGTAAACCCCTTACGTTTATTATTCTCGTTACTTCTGAAAGATTTTCTTGTCGCCAATTAGATTGGCTTTCCCATGATTTCATAAAAAGCATCCTCTCTCTTTTGTTTTATATATAGAAAAACGAGAAGCCTGGTTTACACCATGTTTCTCGTAGATCCCGCTTAGGGCATAAAAAAAACAGCCCTTGAGTTTAATAGTAGGAATAAACCTAGCTATCAACCACAAAGGCTGTATAAATTTAATTTAAATCAACAAACAGCTAATTCCCTAATGGAATTGCTAAATAATAATAACCGACTTAATACATGCATTCATTATAACTGTTATTGTAGAATTCGACAAGATTATAGTAACAATTTATTATAATGTGGTCACTTGTATTAAGCTAAGCAAATAATAGAGGGAGCAGTAAGATGCTTCCCTCAATACTTGCCTCATGTTCTAGTTAATTAACTATAGTTTGTATAATGTCTTGCAGCATTAACAAAGCCATAATTGAATCGCTATTTAGTGTTAAACGCAAGTGCATGTTAATTTTCAACTCCATTTTTACTCTCCTTTCCTGTACGTATACATGTACATAGCAACATATAGGAAATCATTGTGTTTTTTAAGGACGTACAATATTTTTCTGTTCATCCCTTAAACAAGAAAGTATTAGAGTTAAGACTCGGAAAGCAGTGAATAATTTATTATTTATTTAATGCATTAAGTATTTTTAAAAGAATCTATTATTATGGTATCAATTTATGATCCCCCCCATATCAAAAAATGATAGCTGATACTCCTATACGGTATTTCTATATAGGGGGTATAGATTTTCTATAAGCGATTACTTTTTGTGTTGTTCACAGTTTTTGTGGATAAATGGGGATATAGTTTATCGATTGCATACCTATAGATATTCTATATCCCCCCCTATCATTAATCTATATGTAGGGTTATAGATTAATGATAGCTAACTCTAAAAAAGAAATCGACACCCCTTATGGAGTGTCGATTATAGATTGCTATATTAAATTATTAATTAAAGCTCCTCCGATTAATAGTGTTAATAAGCCGAATACAGCAGCCAATATAGAAGCCATATTGTTTCTTGAATTAATACTCGTCATCGTGCGTCTTTCTGAGAATCGAATACTTCTATGCTAATGTTGGCTTCGATTTGTAATTCCTCTTTGAAAGTATCCCTTATCATTTGTATATAACTAGTCTGAAGCCAATCCTTTGCAAACTCATTTGGTGCGAGGATCACAAACTCCTTGGAGTCCAGTTGCCTTCCAAGTGTCCCTTTAAGCCAAGTGTCAAATGAAGGTTTAGATACCTTGTGCCTTAATGCATTTAAGATTTTTGTCCAGATCAATTTATCTTCTTCACTCAAACCATTTTGTGTGATTTCCCTAATCACATCTTCTTTACTTTTCACTACTGTCGTTCCATCCTCAACAAACGTAAAAACATTCCGGTTGCTGCCATTGTTAACTTTAAATATTCCTTGGTCAGTAAGGTCTTTGAGATGTTTTTGGTATTCTTCTTTATAGTCATCCTCAGTTGATATCATTAATGAGGAAGATTCGGCAACAAGTGCTTTTATACGTTCGTGATATTTTCGGTCCTCTACTGTTAATTGTTCAGCTAAATCATCGCTCAATATGGGGATCTTCTTCCGGACGACATATACTACTCCGGCATCACGCATACCTTTAGGCTTACCATGCTTATCGAAAACATCGACTGACTTCCAAAATCTAAATAAGAAGCCGTATTTCTCAAGTGAATCAAGATAACCGTTTAGTGCCGCTCTCTTTACTCCTATCCTGTGACATATCTCTTCTAAAGAGGGAAAAGTTATAAACTCTTCTGGCTGGCCATGTCGATCTAGATAGTCAAATAGATATTTACGTATAGCCATGTATGTAAAGACTTCCATTCCTCCGATAAATGGAGTCCATAACCACAGATAATTATGATATTGAGTGAATCCCCCGCCGTCATCAACGGATACCGACGGTGTGACAGTTTCCAGATTGAAATTAAATACGGTTTGAGGGTCGAAATATACCTTCTCGGTAACTTTCTTATTGTAAGTTTGCTTTTTACCTTTAATCGTTCTGGCAGCTGGTTCAGTTTTACCCGTATCGTAGTATCTGAAGTAATGGAATTTGCTGCTTTCTGTTTTTTTCTCTTTCATGTTTCATCCTCCTGAATCCAACACGCTTAGCTTCGGTTCTTCTTGAAGAGGTACAAATATCTGTGATATATTTAATTTAGATAATAACCAAGAGAACCTGCCTCCTCGCAGTTACAGCTGCGGCTTAGCGATGGTGGGTTTTATATTTTTATATAAGGAACAAGAAAAACCCCATGAAAAATAGACCTTATTTAAAAGGTTAGAATTCATGGGGTGTCCCTTTTTTATTAAGCTATAAACAATAATACCATGGGATCATGATATAAATCTATGTATTTAAGTAATCACAAAATAGATATAGCTATCTTATAAAGTTAGTTTAGTTTTAACAAGACTTGATACGAATCTTTTAATGTCTCTCTCTTTTTTGAATTTAAACTTAATTTTACCGCTCAACTCAATAGTTCCTAGAAAAGGATAATCAATTGCTTGCTCTTCAAAATCAATGTATTCGGTCCTTAGAATTTGAACGTGCCCTCTTTCAGGAGGAAAGTAAGAATTATATTCTAAGTGACTTTTGAAGACTCTAACTTTAATGTGAGAGATAGGGACTAAATCAAGTACAGTGTACTTATAGAATGCTATTACGCATTTATCATAACCAAGTGCTTTGGTTTTTAATTTGATCTCCAACGTGTCATTACTTACTTTTTTTATAGACCAATGTTCAGAAGGTATTATATGAGAACTGTACATTTTATATCCCCCTAATTTACGCTACTTTCATTATAAATGAAAAAGCCTGAAATCTCATAAAGATCCCAGGCTTTTTATTATATTAGATGTATCTTCGTAAATGTTTCAAATAATTGTTCGAACTTACGATTGATTTTCTCTCTTTCCTCGCCCTCTGGGAAGGCAATAGGATTGTTTGTCTTATAGACTAAATAATCATTTACTATATCTGCTTGTTGTAATTTATCTTCTAGAAAGGCTTCAAATGCACGCGCCGCCAGTTCTCTATTGCTACTCCAATACTTACCCCTATTACCCTTATCGAGCTTAAGTGCTGCTTGCATATAGCTACTGGTATTAGTAGGGCAAGGAACTGTATCTACAAACTTACCAGTACGGCTTTCATGAAGCTCAGCTACGAATGAGGCAAGCTTTCTTAAAGTACGGTCATTTTTTGCTTTAACCTTTTCCACTTGTTCTCCATAATAAGCAGCCATATCGATATGCTCTCTTAATGCATCATGTATATAATGCATTGTTTGCAATAAGTCTCCATCACATTCATTATATGCTCTCCTGGCAAGGACACGCTCAGTGATAGGAGGCTTCCTCTTCATACGCATAACTGGTACTTCAGAGATTGAGTTTCCTTCAGTTATGGTTTTCATAAGTTCCTTGAACTCATAAACAACAGCATTGGATAAGTTATATGACCCATATTTCTCTAAATCAGTCATAAAACCAATTTGGCCGTTCTTATAGTTATGCGACATATCAAAGATCCAATTGTCTAGTGCATGGAACCATTCATGTGCTGCAACACCAAGTAATCCTCGATTCTTTGTTAAATTAATAACTTTTGCTATAGGTTCATAATGACCAAGCGCTTTTCCTCTGCCGCGACTACCAAATGCCATAGACAACGTACCGTTTAAAGATATAGAGAAGTTATGATTCATATTTAAGACGTTGGATAGGTCCATAAATGCAGAAGCACAATTATTTATGTGATCGGCTCCTCTATTGTCATCCATATAATGCCCGAATTCTACGCCTCTAAATGAAAATAACTCCATTAGCTCGGTTGGTTTGTTTATCTTATAAGCATATCCGGCCGTTATGACAGGTGTAATAGGTAATTCTCGCTCCCAGAGGGGCTGATTTTTTGTTCCTTTCTTTCTACTCTTTATCGTAAGGTGATCCCAACTTTGAATGTCTCTTTTAATATTTCGTAGACTTGTATTTGCGCTCTTCGCACTTAGAAAGAATTTCACAAAATTCGGTCCAAGAGCTGTGAGTTTAACTCTATCTGGAATAGAACCTTCGTCTAAAATAGCATTATAGTATTTTAGTTCTTTTGTATATTGCCGATGTAATGCTGAAGGAGCCGGTGTTTTTTCAAGGCGTTCTTTAATCACTCTTAAATGACCCTTTACATTGAACATACTCATACAATCAGCTGTGAGTTTAATTCTAATTTCATATATAAACTCGATGAACTCATCAATTGTTGATATGTTTTCAACTAACATTTGATAATTCAAAGCCGCTTTGACAAATTCCTCTCTTGATTCTTTAGAATCAGAAGGGATCGATTGTATTCTCTTTATTACAAGGTCTTTGATTTTCGCGGCTTGAGGAGAAGTACCTTTCTCCTTTTCTATCGAGAGCGAAAAATCTTTAAATAGTTCTTTCCTTGTAACAACAAGAGATGCTTCGACAGGGCTAACTTCCTCCAGTAAAGATAAGTTGTTAAGATCCCTATTTTCTTCAAAACTCTTTCTAAGAGCCGCTTGATCCTTTCTGGCTCCTCCAATCTTAACTCCAACATCATAAGCTACATTATTGTTGTGCTGCTTATGTGTCCTGATTTCTTGGTTCTCAAGGATTCTTACGTTCTCATCGAATAATGACAGTTGATTTTGCATTTTTATTCCTCCATTAAAAAGAGAGAAAGCAGGTGCTTCCTCTCCTCTTGTTTTATTATATTGATAAACTCACACTAGCTTTTTTACGATACCTTCAGGTGTAATTACTTTTACTGATACGGATCGCTTTGTTCTGGTTTTTGTGGTTATTGTAGTCGAACCATTTTCATTTGTGTTTTCTTCAGATGACGTGACTTTTTCTACTAACTCCAGTCCTTGAACTAGATGATAGTTTTCTGCTTTTCCTATCTCACCATTAATTGCACCACTAGCGAGTAAAAGAGCCATCTGCCCCTGGTTTATTGGCAAAGCAGGATTACCGCCTATGCTAAGTTGCTTAGGTCGTGAGCGTTCTTTAAAAGCCGCGAATCCCTTTGAGTTTTTGATTTCTTCGTAAAAAGATGATTTACCATCAAGCCTTGAATGGAACACTGAAGGGCCTGTAGCAGCTCCAGGAACATTCCATTTATGTTTGCCAATCAACGTACTAATCGATGTGACATGTCGGGCTACGAACTCTTCATCATCCATTGACTGCAAGAAACCAAGTAGCTTCTTATTCGTTTTCTTAACACTACCCCTCTTTTTGTTACCGATAAATATACATTGCTTATATTCATCATAATCCTCATCTGAGAACCTCAATACACCTACATTCTCAAAGTTCGATGCAAGATATCTAGAGATTTTCTTATCAGCGTATCGATAGCTTGGAATGATATATATAATCAATCCGTTCTCTTTTAAGAATCTGTTGTTTCTTACTAACTCTGTCCACTCTTTTCGCTCTGTTTTTTCATCTCCGATACCTTTAATCGTGTGATCGTAAGGCGGATTCAGTAATAAGAGAGAAAAACTGTTGTTAGAAATGACCATACTTTCTATTGGTGCATTTCTAGCCTCACACAATATTTTCTCCGCTTCAGCTGCACGTCGGTTATCTAGTTCCACACCGTATGTTAAAATCGGTGTTTCATCTGTATGGAATGCTGCAGCTAACTGATTGAGTATCTTTCCTTCACCACAGGTTGGATCGAAGAAAGAAGCTCCTGAGTTTATTTCTAAGAGCTTAATTAAAAGCTCACCTTGAAATTCCGGTGTAGCAAAGTAACCGGCTCTTAATTTATTTCCTATGTGCGACATACTTCTACCTCCATAAAAAAGGTACTCCTAATTAGGAAGTACCTTTTTTACTCATAATTTATTAAAACGGAAGATCATCATCAGAAATATCAATCGGTTCACCTTTATCACGGAAAGGATCTTGGTCGTTATTTCGATTATAGTTGTTGTCATTGTAATTAGTGTTATTGTTACTATTAGTGTTCGAGTTCCGATTTGAATATCCAGAAGAACTTTGTCCGCCTCCTTGAGAGCCGCTTTTAGTCTCGAGGAATTGTACGCTGTCTGCAACAATTTCTGTTACATAAACCCGATTACCCTCTTGATTATCAAAGCTTCTCGTTTGGACACGTCCATCAACCCCAACAAGATTCCCTTTGCTCATGAAGTTCGCCAGATTCTCAGCTGGACGTCTCCATACAACACAATTTATGAAATCTGCTTCTCGCTCGCCTGACTGATTAGAAAAAGGACGATTAACTGCTAATGTAAAGTTGGCTACGGCCACTCCATTTGGTGTATAACGCAGTTCCGGATCCTTGGTTAATCTCCCAACAAGTACTACGCGATTTAACATAATTATTCCTCCTCGAATACAGGTATTAGTCCAGGACCTTGCTTGACTAAATACCATCTACAATCTGATTTGTTTAGTTCATACTTATAATCAAACGCCACACCTTTAAACGTAAGAGTTACATAACTACCTAATTCAATTAGGGTAGCATATCTAATCTCCCAGTCTGATACAGTGGGTTTTTCATTACCTTTTTCTCCACACACGTAACTAATTTCAATTTCTTCATTCCTGTCAGTCATTCCTGAAATATTTAGCACGGTTTCACCAATTATTGTATCAATTGGCTCCATTCCGCTTAGAATAACCCTTGGTTTTTCCCCTCTAATTTCGCTTGGTTGTTCGATCACTGTATTTTTCATTTTTAATTGCTCCTCTCAATCAACGTCGAAAAAGAATTCGATGATTTTTTGGATTGTATTTTTAATACTACGTTTCTCTACAGCTGCGCCGATGCGATATTCTGTCTCACCTTTAAATCTCCATATAACTTTCTTTTGATGGACCTTTTCTAAAGCTGAGATAAATTTCAATGCTTCCTGGAGCGCCTCTTTTTTGTTACGCGTCTTACAGCGATAGAACTCTCTTTGACCACCTTTGTAAATGTACTCGATTTGAGCTCTTGTCTTCATAACCCGTTCGATCCTTGCTAAGCCATTATTTCTTATTGTTGTACTCGATTTTGCTGTGTTGCTTCCCATGTTTAAAACATCCTTTCTGAAGATAATTTATATAAAACGCAAAAAAGCGCTCTTCAGAGTCTATTAAATACACTAATGTGTAGACAATAGCTCCAAAGAGCGCGTTACGTTTCATAATAAGGTTAATTAATCACCGCGAACCAGTAATGGTTGCTATAAAATAGAAAAGAAAACTTAATAAATATAGTTTACTATTAAATCTACTTTTCTACAACGGGTAATACCTTGCATTGAATAAGTTAATGATATACTACAGGTCACTAACCCTACCCTTTATTCAATTCATCGATGAAATTTATGCTGCAATTTGAAAAGCCACAAGTTCAATTCCTCATCTTCACTCCATATTTTAATATCATTCTTGTTCTTCGAACTGAACTAAGTAGTTATCCGCAATCCGATCAGACCGAAGATTTGACTCTTCAAGTAGACGATTGCATTCTGCTTCTAGCATTTTAGTTTCAAGTTGTGAGTCGACCAGCGCTTCCAAAAGTGTTCGAGCATCTGAAACGAGGGACATAAGTTTCTCATACGTTATTGCATGAGACGCTCCTGCCACAGCCGATCGAGTTGCTTTGTTCTTCGGATGCACACTTACCCTAAAACATTTGTATCCTGGATATGCTGCAGCAAACCATTCTGCAGCAACTAGAAGCTGACCATGTTCTCCCTTTGTCAATGCATTTTTTGCTTTTTTTCTACTTTTTGCTTCTATAACATATCCAACACTATCAGGGAGGAGCCACAGTACATCAGGACCTTCACCGTCTTTATCATGGCGCTCCGATTTAAGGCCCATAAATAATGCTAAATCACAGAGTGCTTGTTCAAACTGATTAGCTGTAGCATCTTGATGAAGGTTAGAAACAACTTCCTCAAAAGATTGTAAGTAACCCTGTCGAAGCCGATAACTTCCAATTCTATTCACAATTTCTTTTGATTGTACTCCAGGGATAGGTAATGGACGATAAGGCGGAAGGGTTTTTGGTCTTATCAAATTTCTATTATTTGCATAGGCTTGCCGCTGTAAGTCTAATGATCTATCATCATTTCCCCATTCGTTTGATATGCGAGCAGCTAATTGTAGAAACCATCCTCGCATCTGAGGATCAGTATCTTCTTCGTTATGTATTACACGTTCAAGTTTTGCAATTGCCTCATTATGATAACCATCATTCCAAAGGTTTACGGCCTTCCTTTCTGCAGCAGCCTGCTTTAAGTATGATTCATCAGACTCATTTTCAAGATCAGCTAAAGTTTCAGCGTGATATTCAGTCCAGTCTTTGTCCCTTTCATAACTCCTTTGAATAGTTAGTGCTAAATCCTTTAAATTTTCTATTTCTTTACTTATCACGATCCCCATGTCTAATTGAGCCCTTGTTGCACTAGTTAGAAATCTAAAATTCGCATCTTTTGAAATCCATGATGAAATATCACTTCCTACTAATAAGATTACACAATGATCTCCGGCTCCACGTGCGCCTCTACCCATGCCTTGTTCAATTCTTTGTGCTAACATTCGAGTTATTGTATTACCACCGTATAGAGCGCTTGCTCTAAATAGTTCGTAGCTCGATGTTCCTGATGGCAATCCATTCATCAAAAGTAAACGACACGAATCCCCCGGCAAGTCAATTCCATCATAACGGTTTGAAAAGACGACAGGTCCTCTAATTTGTTCTTCTTGTAACTGATTAACCAATTCTTCTACTTGTTTCGCTCCCTTTGCAACGGTTGCCTCTGCCGACCATTCTGCTGCTTTTTTATCTGATGATACTAGAACAACAGATCCAAGATCCTTTTTTTCAGAAGTCCACTTTATGATTCTTTCACCATCTTCTTTTTTGTACTTAAATGGCATCAACTCTGGTATAAGAATCATTCTCTCACTGATACCCGCCAAAGAACGAGATTGAAGAGCATTTTTAACACTTTCTGGATTGGCATCAAAAGTTCTTATAATTTCACTATCATCTGCAATGGTAGCTGACATATATATTCTTCTTGGAGCTTCTGAGAATGTTGGGAATGCATCTACCAAGGGAAGAATAGGAGTTATTGTGAACGCATCCTTATTAATAAGTGCATGACAGAGATGCAGTTGATCTCTTAATAATGGCCATATTAAATCATACTTATCCGAATCAGACTTAAGTTGTTCTCTTACAGCCTCTAATTTTTCGTTCCAAGCCCAGTACGGTACTTCGAGTGTTGAAAAGTCAGAGCCTGATACTATATCCTCTAGTGTTCCAAGTTTATCTGTATCTTTAAAAGATTTTCTAAACAAATCTACCAGTTCAGAATAGCGTGCTCTATTATCTTTAGTTTTTACTTCAAGTGTAAAAGAATTACGAACAACTGAAAAAGCTGCATGGGCATCGTCGAGAATAACAGCTCCTATTTTCTGTATCTTTGCTTCACCTCGCAAACCAAATTTGCTTTTACCATGGAAAAGAGCTTTATAAGTAGCTACCATAACAGCTTTCCCGTTAACATATTCTTCGTCAAGGTTCTCTCCTGGTACGTATGGTACAGCAGGTATGCCATGTCTTTCAGCTTTCTCGAGAGTTTGCTGCACTAGTTGCTTATTAGGTGCAAGGTAAAGAACCGGTTCGCCGGTTTCATTAAGAGTTGATTGTGCGATTAATAACCCTACTAATGTTTTTCCACCACCAGTATGTAATTTAATGACAATATCTTTTTGTTTATCTCTCAGATCAAACCATTTTTTAAGTATTTCAGTTTGACTTGTATATAGATCATTAAATCCTTCTGGCTTAGGCAATCTTCTTAGTATCTCTGTAGGAATTATAGACTTCGGCTTGCTCTTCTTCGATTTTAGTTTCTTAAAATCAACCATCTTGTCACCCTCATTCTTTAGAATAAATATAGTACGAAATAACTAAAGTAATTGTCTCAAAATCCCAATACATATACAACAAAAAAAGCGGAGATACAGGGGACTGACCCCTTAGGCTGAGACAAATAAAAAACACCTTCAAGGTTGAAAACGGATGATCGTTATCCGAAATAATACTTGGAGGTGTTTTTTCTATGGGGACAAGAGTGAGTTATCCATTGGAAGTCAAACAGAAAGCAGTAGAAATGAAAATGGCAGGCAGGTCTACAAAAGAAATTATGGACAGTTTAAATATAAAGAACAAGACTCAGGTAGAAACGTGGGTTAGATGGTACAAATCAGGAGAAGTGCATCGTTTCGAACAGCCTGTCGGAAAACAATATACTTACGGAAAAGGACCTGCTTACACATCGGAAATGGAGAAGCTGCAGGCCGAGAATCGCTACTTAAAGCAACAAAATGAAGTTTTAAAAAAGTACAAGGAATTGGAAAGGAAGTTGATAGAGAAACGGCAGTTGGGCTTGTAGAACACTTGAATAAAACTATGACAGTACAGGATATCTGTATGCATCTAGGCATCTCAAGAGCATCTTATTATCGCTGGAAAGTTAAAGAGAAAGATGCATGGAAAGAACAATTAGAAAAACAAATCGGCACATTGTGCCGAAAACATAGGTACCGATATGGATATCGAAAAATCACTGCCATACTGCGACAGGAATACTGTGTCAATCACAAGGCTGTGCAGCGCATTATGCAGAAGAATCAATGGCAGTGCCGCGTCAAAGTGAAAAAACGTAAGAATACAGGGCAGCCATATGCCGTCGCAGAAAATATATTGGATCGGAACTTTCAGTCCGATCGTCGGTTAGAGAAACTCGTAACAGATATTACTTACTTGCCTTACGGTCAGAAACAATTGTATCTTTCCAGCATATTGGATCTGTACAATGGTGAAGTAATTGCTTTCTCAGTTGGAGATAAACAAGACACAGCGTTTGTGTTAGATACACTCGCTCAGCTACCAACATTGCCGGAGAACTGCATACTGCATAGTGACCAAGGATCCGTATACACTTCTTACGAATACCAAAAAGCTGTAAAAGCAAAAGGCATTACCATGAGCATGTCCCAGAAAGGGACGCCCGCTGATAATGCCTCCATCGAATCGTTTCATTCCTCACTAAAGTCTGAAACGTTCTATCTCAACAGCATAGTTCGGACTACGAGTGCCATCGTAGAGCGTACTGTCGAAGATTACATTCATTATTATAACAACATTCGTATTCAAACGAAACTAAACAACCAATCACCGATACAATATCGACAATTGGCTGTTTGAAGGTGTTTTGATCCCTGTCTCAAAAACAGGGGTCAGTCCCACAGATCTCCGCTTTTTTTATTAATGTCATTCTTACCCGATTCTCTTGGACATCCATGCATTTCTTAATTTATCTTCGTCATCTAAAGACATGATTACAAAATCTAATCTCACATTCTCAATATGCTTAAACTGTTCTAAATCACTCTTTTTAATTGAACCATTTAACATCAAATCATTTAGTTTTTCAGTGTTTGGTTTTCCGTATTCAATTAATACACCTGATCCAAAATCTTTAAATATCTCTTCATTTTCATATTTAGGCTTATTTTCTTTTATGATAACTGAACCATATTTGTAGGAAAGCTTACGATGCTCCTTTAGTAAGGAGCACGATTGCATCTCTAGTTTAACGGATTCATATTTTTCTTCTAGTTGCTTATATTCTTTGTTGATCATATTAAAGTTCAATAGATGCTCTTTTATTGTTCCCTCGCTTATAGTATCTGTGCTTTTAAGTAGCTGCTTTCCTATCTTATTGAAATAAGGAACGACTGTACAATCTCCTGGAACTTTGTAGTCCATTAATTGTTCAGCCATGAAAAGGTTGTCTTTTAAGAGAGAGTGATCAAGTTCAACAACTTTTTTCAAATACCCTAAATCATCAAGATAAGTATTAAGAGCAGTAGTATCGATTCTACTGACTTTCTTAGGTACAAATTTTGCGACCAAACCTTGTTTTTTAAATTCATGTCTTTTAACTTCTGAATTTATCAGCTCTTCCTTAACTACATTCCGAATCTGTTCGAGTTGGCGCTCCTTTGTTTTAAGCTGAATATACATACCACCTTCAACAAGTTCTTGCATTATATCTGCTGCAGTCATGTTTTTCATTTATAGTACTCCCTCCTGATGCATTTCTTGTATCTGCGTCACTAACTCCAGGTATTGTTCTTCATTGCTACAAATACAATGATCAATTCCCAGCAAGTAGCTATCTAATTTCACAGCATCAGCAGCTTTAATGTTAGCTATGTGCTCCTTAAGGTTATTTTCAAATTCCGCCTCGTCTTCATCATTATCAGGTTCAGAGTTATTCCAAATATTAATTAATGTATCCTTTGCTTCTTCCAAGCTGCATACTCTACGATCATCCAAATCCTGCAAGTCCACGAGGATATATAATTTTTCTCCCATCAAATCTCATCTCCTAAACTCTTGTTCTTCTTGTGGTCATACCATTTCCAACTGTCATTCCATAATTTGTGTATTGCAGCTGAAGTTTTTTCATCAAAATAATTACGTAAATCCATCCAATCGTCTGTCTCCCAAATAAGATCATTTAAATCGAATATCATCAGATCTTGAGGTGTACTCCAAGCTACAATTGCCTCTTCATTTATTGTTATGGATTTTATCTCTGCATGGCCGCTTACGCTAATGTGTAGCACCATACATCTGCCTCCTGTATTAAGTAACTCTGAATTATTTATAATCATCTTAAATTTCCTCCCATAAAAAATAGCTTTAAGAAAATTTTCTTAAAGCCGCCTCTAATCTATTTTTTAAGCATAACTCTGATCTAAGATTGTTAGCAGACTCAATTCATCGTTGATATCTAGCTGTTTCCCTAAATCTTCTATGAGCTGCAGGGTTTCGTATACCTTGAGTTTTTTCCCTGGATTGGCTCTTTTTTGAATCAACATTTGATTTGAACTGACTACGAAATATGCTCCATCTTTAAAGAACATACCTCTTGAATCAATTGTCTTGTGTTTATTGCTTTTCTTTAACTCACGCAACATTCTATCCACTTTGTCTTGGTCCTTATACTGTAATTCAACACCTGTTACTACAGGGGATGCCCAGCCTAGAACCATATCAAGAATATAAGAAGTTGCCTCAGCACTCGCATTTGAGTACACTCTTATCGCGGATAGCCCATTCTTAGGTTGTGAGTTGAAAGGACAAATTTCAAAAGTCCTATCATCAGCCTGCACAAAATAACTCTTAGTTCGCTGATCAAAGCTTACACCTGCCAAACCACTCTTGATTTCATTCATACTGTGATTGATAAATACCGTAATTATGAAAATATCATCATTTCCGCCCCATTTTTTCATTACAAGCATCCTCTCTTAATATTAGTTATTAATACAATGGCCTCATGAATCACCCCCAAAAAAGGCATAAAAAAAAGCCTTTGGGTTTGGTTTTTTAATGTAAAAACCAAGCCCAAAGGCTCTTTTATAATTTGTAAACACAGCTAATCGCAATACGATTGCAATAAAAATTAAGATAATATCTTATAGCTGAATTATAACAGAGATATAATTGTTAGTTCAATCCATAATTAAACAGATCAGAGTTGTTATTTGCTAAATCATCAAATTGAATTTGATCCAATTCGATAACGTGTTCAATTACTTTTTCTGTTGTTAGTGACTCACTTACTTTTGAATTCAATTCGTTAATTTTAAGTTCTCTTGAACCAGTTTTATAAACTTTCATACCTTCTAATATATCTTGTTCAGAATCTCTAATCTCGCTAGACAAAGTTACTAATTCAACATATTCCTCTTTATTTAACATAAAGTATGTACGTTTATACAGAAGTCTGGTTTGCTTATTTGCTCCAATTAACATTACGAGAACACCTTCCCTTTAAAATGTTTTAATTCCCCTAATATGATTTATTTAATCGTAATACATAATTAATAGCACCGTTGTAAGATTTCATAATTTACTTTTTTAAAAAAAATAACCTTCTTTAGCTAAAGAGAAGGTCGGTTGCACTAGTAGCTCCAGGTTGCATAAGTGCCCATATACATCAACCTTTCTTCGCTCCCTATAAATCCTTATCGTCGGTAAGTACTCTATAACGCAGCAGTTCCGACATATGAACGCCCAGTGCAACAGATAATCTATATATGTTTAGTAGTGAAACATTTCTCCGGCCGCGCTCTATGTCACTGACATATGTACGATGTAATCCACACATTGCTCCAAGTTCTTCTTGAGACAAGCCTTTTTGGATCCTTAATTGCTTCACAATAATGCCTAAGCCTTTATATAGCGCCTTTTCAAGTTCTTCCATAAGCAAATGATAGTATACCCATAAAAGTACTTCTACAGACTATAAGTTACATTTGGTTTCTCAAGAGGAATAATTTTATATAATTCTACAACTTATAGTGATTTTATCACAGGTTTATTCCAAAAGATAGAAATTTTGTGTATTGTTAATTGTTAAATAGTACAATTTGTTATTGACTTTCCTAAGCACCAGAAAGTATTACTTTGCTGAAAGGTAATAATCGGAACAAAAAAAGGACTCTACACCTGTAACGGCGCAGGGTCCTTTTGATAGGAATTCAATCAGCGTAGACAGAAGACTGTCCTGTTGCTTTATGTTTCTCCGGAGCGTCCTCTAGAGAAGAAACCCGCCATTATATTAAACAATAGCGGGTTTTAGTAGTAACACTCCTAAAATGGTTGCGATGCTATTTAGAAGCTTTTATGGAATTTAAGAACGTCATATACGTCTCCTATGATATTTACTGTAACTGTATCAGTCTTTACAACGCCATTAGCATAGGTAACAACAAATTCAAATGTAGCTTCTCCTTCTCTCAAGGCTGTAGATCCTTTCAAGAAGCTTTCTTCATACAATTCGCCGTTAGCTTCAGTATCTGTATCCATTTGCATTTTAACAGTCTTTCTGAATTGGCTGCTATTCTCCTGGTAGCCTTTAAACCTAGACTCAATGTTTGTGACAGGATAAGGTGATGTATTCGCTTTTAGTACGAATGCTTCACCAGAATAGAAATCTTCAGGCTTGTTGCCCAGTTCCTGATGGATTTCATTCCATTTATCCGTATGTTCAACAAACCCTTCCAGAGTTAAGGCTTTTACTACAATTACAACTGGAACTTCTACTTTGTCAAATCCATCATCCACAATGCCAACAAAGGTATAGTCATCTTTTTCTACCTTATCGATTGTATAACATGAGCTTTGACCGCTCTTCATATCATTCTCTTGAAGTACGGATTCTAAAGTTCCATTACCTTTTTTCATCTTCAATTCGATGTCTAACGGATCATTATCTTTGTCGGTTGGCTTCAAGCATATAGATACTTTATCTCCTTCATATACTGTTGATGGAGTATAGGTAACTGTTAATTCCGGAAGATTGTTCTTTATTGTAACAGACTTAGTTTCGCTATCCTTAGCGCCATGTTCATCTGTCACAGTTAACCTTACTTCGTATTCATCAACGGTTTTAAAAGTGAACGCAGGATTTGCTTCTGTACTCATCTTAGTCCATTGTCCTGTTCCTTTTATACGATACTCATAGAGATACGTAAGCTTATCATTTTCTGCATCAGACGACTTATCAGTGAATTTAACTGAATCGATACGAGTTGCGGGGTTTGGATTTATAGTGAAGTTTGCTTCAGGAGCAATATTTTCAATCTCCACTTGCTTTGTTATGCTATCCGAATCACCTTCTGTATCTGTCACAGTTAATCTTACATCGTAGGTGCCAACTTTAGGGAACTTATATGAATGGTCAGCTGCTGTACTGATAGAGGACCAAGTCTCGGTACCTTGTAGCTTTATCTCATATTTATAAGTAAGCTTGTCACCTTCTGGATCACTCGATTTATCCTTAATATTAACGGTTGTAAGTCTGTTCGTCGGATTTGGTGTGGCATCAAAATCAGCGATTGGCTTGAGATTTTCAACTTGTACGCTAACAATTTCTGTATCAGAATCACCATCAACATCAGTTACAGTCTGCCGTAACTCATAAGTACCCACTTCAGGGAACTTGTATGATGTATCTTTATCATCGCTGAGTTTTGTCCAAGAACTGCTGCCCTTTAATCGAATTTCGTACTTATGTGTTATTGAGTCTCTATCCGGATCACTAGCATTGGACTTTATTTGCACAGTTTCCAGTCGCGTCGTTGGGTTTGGTCTGGCCGTAAAACCCGCTTCTGGTGGTCTGTTCTTTACATCGATTTCCCTTTCATAAGTATCACTATTATACTTATCAGAGACTGTAAGTTTTATCTTCCACTTACCTTTAACATCGAGTACTTTTGCGGGATTCTTTGAAGTAGAAAACGATATGTATCTACTTAAGTCTGGTCTTGTGTACTCCCATTTGTAAGTAAGCTTATCATTTTCGGGATCACTCGATTGATCGGTAAACTTAACCTGAGTATCGTTATAAACGGTACTTGGGCTATATTTGAACTTTGCCGAAGGAGGTTCATTAGGAATGTAAGAAAGCCTAGCCTGGCTGCCTAAGAAGGACCAGTAAGCAGATGCTGCCCACCGCTTCTTATTGTTATCTTCCGGTGCGTTAACCGCATACCATACAGCAGTCTGGCTTTCGTCCGAGTCTACGCTTGTATACGTTCTATTTGTAGTAAAGTATTTACCTCTTATTGATGAACTTGCTTTCTGACGTGGTTCTGTTCGCCTCAAGACATTTGTGCCGATCATCTGAAGTTTATTCGCATCTATTCCACTTGAGAGAGAGACTTCACCTTCAGCAAATTCACGATTCGAAAAATTAAAAGGAACATTCAGCGTTGTATATACAATGTGATTATCTACTCTTTTTACGATGTACAATGCCCATTCTTTTTTCTTACGATCATTTGTAAATAGCTCGTCTAAAGGCAGATAAGCATCAAACCCAACACCATCGTAACGCATATTACAATCATACTGGTTATCCTTGTTGGTTGCATTAGAAGAACATTCATTCCAAACACCAGAGCCCTGATTATTGTACTCTAGGTCCTCTGTAGCGCTTAGATTTTTTTGAAGAGTACCATAGACTTTTACATCCTTGCCTCCCACCTCTTGTGCCACAATGTACGTTTCTTGATTTGATTTTGTGTGTTTTTTATGACCAAATAATACAGCCCACCCTTGGAAATTGACGTATTCACGTTTGCCCTTTCCAAAATCTTTCGAGACAACTTTAAATCCCCCAGATGTGTACTTATGAGAATAGACATCATAAGCGAGCGCTCTACCACTTGTGGCCGGCATACTCTTATTTCCAAAGTTCTTGCTCCAACCATTCCTAACACTTGATTCAACATCGTATGGAGAATCCGCGGCTTCTACCTTATCATGCACTGTAAAAACAATAAGGAATGCCAGGAGCATAACTATTGATATTGTTATTTTCTTCAGAGGAAACGCCTCCTTTCTTTTTTGCTAGAAGGATAACTATGTATCTCCCGCAAGAATAATGAATAAGATAATGTTTTTGAACATGATAAAACCTCCTTAAAGAAATCGAAAAAGGCCTAAATAGGCATGGTTCACATGTCTATTTAGGCCTTATACCTTGTCTTATTTAGTTACTTTTATTTTATATTTTAATTTCCTTTTAAGCAATAGTGTGATCTATTTAGCTCTCTTTTTTCTTCTCCATATAAGAACAGCTGCTGTCACAATCACTGCAAGTACAATAACTGCAGATACCCACCATAAACTATTACTTCCTTGGTCCTCTTCGGTACTTTTTACTTTTTCTTTTTTGGCTTCACTAGCAGCGGATTCTTTTAATTTTTTTTCTTCATCTATGCCTTTGTCTTCTTTATTCTCTTTTTCCTCTTTATCAGCATTCTCATCGTCTGATGCTTTATCTGTAGTAGAATCTGTCTCTTTATTTTCCTCTTTATTAGAGACATTTTCTTCAGTGCTTACATTAGAAGAATCGTCACTCTCATCATTAGTAGAATCAGACGTTTTTGCTATATTATCATTTGAGCTCTTTCTTGCTTCAGTTGAAACAGACGCAGAACTTGAATCTGATTTCGCAGATGGTGAATTTGATTCCTGATTACTTGAATTACTTGATGAATTTGTTCCGGTTGCCGGTTGCGACTGTTGCTTTGTATCTTGACTTGATTTCGGGTTACTTTCTGTTTTGTTCTCTACCTTAGGTTCAGGTTTCGGCTCTGGTTTAGGTTCAGGTTTTGGCTCTGGTTTTGGCTCTGGCTTAGGTTCAGGCTTTGGCTCTGGTTTTGGCTCTGGCTTAGGTTCGGGTTTCGTGTTCGTCAGCTTGGTATAAACTGTGAGTTTAACCTCTTCAGATTGACCTGGAACCACAACATTAAACTGTTGACCACTGTGGCTAATATCTTGACGAATTAATCCTGAGATAATAAAGTGGTTGTCACCATAATACCCAACGATTAACCCATTACATACCCCAGAAGCATTTGCTCCTGTTCCATAACTTGTATTCTTCGATGAATCAATAGAAATCTGACAGCTTGCAGCTGCTAAACTATCCATTGGTTTTACTAGAAACGAAAATAATAAGATCACTAGCATAAATCGTATTGTATTCTTCATGTCGCGCTCCTTATGAGTTTAATTTTTCCCACATATCTTTGTTGTATCCTACTGTCTGAACAAGTTCAGCAATAACCGCTGTTCTGTATGTATCATCAGAACTTTCACAAGTTAGAAGGGTAATTTCATTAAGACCTCGATCGTTTAAAATATTTACTTCTGTTTCGTGAATAGTTCTCTTTTCGGTTACTACAAACTTATAGATTTTATTGGAATCAGTGGTGTATACTTCATCACCGTCTTCTAACTGCTCTATGCGGCTAAAGAACAACGATTTGTCTTTCATATTATGAGCAGCGAGTGTGTAATTCCCCTCTCCCATAACGTCTCCTGGAAGTACTGTAGCAGCTCCTCTGTTTAAGTGTTCATCAGAAGCTCCTTCGAATATAGCTAACTCAATCTTCAAAGAAGGAATTGCTACAATTCCTGACGTAGAATCTTCAACAACTTTGATACTTTTTAAGTTACCATCATCTTCATCATTATCTTTATTCTCTGTGGGCAGTAAGACCACTGGTTCAGCCTGCGGTTCTTTCAGAGCTTGTTCCAGGGCATCATGACTATCTCGGTTGAGTTCCTTATATTCATCACTCGCCCGTTGGCCAAGATAGATATTATATCCTCCTATTAGAAACAGAGTTATAATGCTTATCCATGCCAACCATTTCATATACTTCTTCATCTCAGGCCCCCCTATAGTAAAAAAAGGGAAAGACTAATGTCTCTCCCTTTTTCGGTTAGTTATTTTTTCAAGAATGTTTTTCTTGAAGCAAACAACATCGCTCCTACTGCAGCTACAGTAACAAGAATAATTCCGATTAACGTGTTATGAGATGATTTATTATCATCTCCCGTTTGTGGAAGTGTCTTCTCTGTATATTTGCTGCTTGAAGTTTCAGAAGCTGTTGTTTTAGCATCTGTTACTTCATTGGAGTCGTTTTGTTTAGTTACTTCACCATTGTTGTTTTCTGTAGTATTAGTATCTTTCACTTGCTCTTCATTAGATGAAGTAGGAGTTTCAGAATCGTTGTCTACAGGATTTACTACTACTGTTGAATTCTCATCTGAAGAATCTGGAGTAGTAGTTACTGGTGTATTAGGATCCACGACTGGAGTTTCTGACTCTGTTGGTTCCTCAACTGGTGTTTCCGGAGTAGTTGGCTCTTCAACTGGAGTTTCTGGCTCTGTCGGTTCCTCAACTGGTGTTTCCGGAGTAGTTGGCTCTTCAACTGGAGTTTCTGGCTCTGTCGGTTCCTCAACTGGTGTTTCCGGAGTAGTTGGCTCTTCAACTGGAGTTTCTGGCTCTGTCGGTTCCTCAACTGGTGTTTCCGGAGTAGTTGGCTCTTCAACTGGAGTTTCTGGCTCTGTCGGTTCCTCAACTGGTGTTTCCGGAGTAGTTGGCTCTTCAACTGGAGCTTCTGGCTCTGTTGGTTCCTCAACTGGTGTTTCCGGAGTAGTTGGCTCTTCAACTGGAGTCTCTGGTTCTGCTGGTGGCTCTGTAGTACCTGCACCTGGTTCTACAGTGTAAACTGTTAGAGTAACTGTTTCGCCAGATCCTGGGACTAGTACTTCATATTGTTGGCCATTTCTTTCAACATCGTAGTTGATTAAACCGCTAACAATGAAGTGATTGTCACCATAGTAACCAAAGACTAGACCTTCTAAGTCACCAGTAGCATTAGCTGCAGTCGCAAAGCTTGTGTTTTCATCTGCAACGATCGTAAGCGTAGATGTATTATCTGCCGCATACACTGGCTGCTCTTTTGTAAAACCAAAACTTAAAATAAGTACCGCTAGTAAACCGTAAAACAACTTTCTCATTTTCTTCATAACTACACTCTCCTCTTATTTGTTTCTTTCTCACACTCATTTCTTCTGCTACTGCCTCTCTACTCTATAAAGCTCTAATACTAAACATAGACACAAAAAAAGCGCTCTATAGAAGTAGATTGTTCAACAAATAATGTGTTGAAAAACCCAGGTTCCATAGAACGCTTTAGTTTAGTATTAAAACTGCGAACCAGTAATGGTTGCCAAGAAATCAGAAATAAAATGAGTATGCATATAGTATAGTTCAAATTACTTCTAAAATCCAGTATATTCTGAGAAGTGGGCTTTAAAAATATGTAATTTGGAGGAGAAAAACAGTAGTCTTTACTATTATCGGCAGTTTTGGAAGAATGTTTACTTAAAATACTCATAAACTACTGCTTTTCTTATATTAATTCCTTCTCCTCTAAAATATCTTGGGCTCTTAGTTGATAAAACCGCGACGATACTTGGACCATTTACACGTTCTACAATATTATATTGATTGTTATTGTAGTCCATAGGGAAAGTAGCATTACTATCATCTATAAATTCAATACTTTCTACCTCAAACTCGTCCTGGTAGTAAGAATCGACTTCCGGTTCGAAGAACTTATTTGAAGAACTCTTTAATTCTAGGTTAATCACTAAGCTTTGATTAAAATTATCTCTCGCCTGCACTTGATCAAACACAATGTTCCCTTGAGCTAATTGTGCTTCATCAAGGGCAAGCGCAGCATCGTGTACAGCAAGCTCAAGTGCATTTTTAACCTGTCTATTGGCAGTCCTATCAGCTTCCTGGTTATATTGCATAGATATAATAAAAGCAAACATAGCTCCCAGGAATAAGATTCTGAGTACATGAGACATATTTAAACTCCTTTAGATGCTAATTTATATACTCACTTAAAACTTGGGTGTCTTTCTTAATTGTTCGCGGACCTGAAATGAAAATATCAAAGAGGAATATAGGGCCACGAGGTACTTCAATACTTCCTTCTATGTATTCGTTTCTATACGTAAGATTTTTTGTTGCATTAATATCAATTTTATCTGGGTCAAAGTTATAATCTTCTACAAGTTCTGAGCGCATATCTGCAATAATCTCTTCCGTGAATCTTCCCTCTATAGATGCTTTCTTTGCTCCCTCATGTAGAACAACTTCAACCGCTTCTCTGTGCAAGCTGTCTACATAGCCTAATATAGGTGCGAACATAAAATTTGCCACTAAAACAATCGTCATCCATTTTTGAAGTACTGCCGGCATTAAATTCACTCCTTAAAAAAATGAAGTAAGGGGGTTCCCCCCTTACTCTTACTTCGATGGTAGGTCTGCTTCAACACTTGTTACATGGCCGCTGTAAGTATTTGCTTGATCGCTCATAAGGTTATAACCTACACCAAAGAGCAAAATTCCAATCGCTAATGCTGTGATACCGAATTTTAGAAAAGTAGATAAAGCTGTATTCATTGTTAATTCCTCCAATTGATAGTTAAATTTATTTTTTAAGAGTTATAACACTCTTTAAAAATCATAATTGATGATTAGTTTCGATATTACTTTGGTAATCTTGATTCTTATTAGACATGAGTTCAAAGGTTGTGTAAGCTATCAGAGATATTATTACCGCTGTAAATCCTATAAACATAAAAGCCTGAAGCACCTTGGACATGCACAACCCTCCTTAGGAACTTTGCTCAATGTAACCATTGACGTCGCCCACAAAACCATTAATTTGGTCGAAAAACAAACCATATATAAGTATTCCTGTGATGAGCGCTGCAAACCCCAGCTTCATCCAAGCAGCCAAGGTAGTATTCAATATAAACCACCTCCTTTAAAATCCTTGACTGTCTTGAAGAATCTCCATAACCATTACAATCACTACTGCAACGAAGTTCAAAATGATAATAAAGTGTGTAGCCTTGATTGGAAGAGAAGAGAGCTCATTAGTGACCTTTTTCCTTCTGCGATAGTTCTCTATTTGGGATTTAATGAACATATCGTTTAATCCACTAAGTGAGTTTAATGCCGTATCTATTTCAATCTCATCTAAACTACTGATGATATTAGCGAGTGCCCGAGCCTCTTTTGAACCAATTTCATCTGCAAAGCGATTTAAAGCTACTTTAGGACCTTCATCATTTGTCCAATTTGTTAGTAAGCGGTTGTAAGATTCACTTATAACATCAAAGTAGGGTCTTAAATTTCTTAACAGGTTGTATGAATTGATCCTAGTGTTGTTCATCATTCTTAATTCGTTGGTAATAAGGTCGTAGAGCATGAATATCTCTGCGTTCTTTTTAGCAATTCGGTATTCTACTATCCGCTTCATCGTATATACGAAAAGCGAGTATGGAAAACTAGGTAAAAACAGCAGCGCGAAAGCGATAATACCTACGAAAGCCCAATTGCTAATTAATCTGCCAGTTAGCATTGGTAGCAAAACATAGTTTGCTATTAGCAAGCCCACAATACTGAAATAAATTACAAAGTACCTCGTCGAATTTAAACCTAAAGGATAATTTGTGAGCTTGAACCATTTTTCTGCCTTTGTTTCCTTGGCGGTCTTGATAATTTGTTGCTTACTATTACTAAAGGATTGTTTTAATCGCAGCCGCGTCTGTAACCTTTCAGTATTAGTAGTGAGCCCAGCGTATACAAGATAACCAGTACTCAAGGCCAAAACAGTATAAAATCCATAAAACAATATTGGGATAATCTTAAAGATCAGCGATTGATCCAAAACTTTCTCCCTCCTTTCTTTTATAAATCATTTTTAGGACTCTTAAGTATTAAAGAAATAATTACGGAAAAGACTGTTCCAATCGATCCTAAGGTAAATAGAAGCAGAGTATATCTATTGTTAAATTGCAAGTTAAACCAGTCCTGTGCACCAGATACAAAATAGCCTAATGCTACAGAGGCAATCAGAATTGGTATTGTAAGATAACCTGTGTGTACTGTATCCAATATTCCAGACTTTTCTTCTTCTAGCATCTCTTCTGTATCTTCTATTTGCCTTGTTAAGACCATTAGTGTCTTTAATACATTTTCTTTATCCGTATATGCCTTTAAAATGATACTCCCTAGTCTTTTTGCCCAGCTATTTCCTACAGTAAAGACAAAAACAGAGATTGTATTTCTAAGCTCTTCATTATTTCTAGCTGTTTGAAGATCATTTACTAACTTAGTCATTATCTTTCTTAATGTAGGTTCTACAACAATCCTTTGAGTTTCTTTTAGGGCATAATACATGTCGTGTTGGTTAGCGCTATACTGTTGCATTATTATTTGAACTAACTCTCTAAATTCACCGGACATAGCGGACCTAATTTTCCTTAACTTTATCTGCAGGAACAGATAAGGTATCGTTGCTATAAGGACTCCGAGAGTTATTGCTAAAACTATGTCCTTAAAAGCAATAACCGTCATAACACTTGTGACGACTAAGAGCAACATCGATGTGATAAAGAACGAGCCCACATCTTGTTCTGATTTTTCATTTTTGGTTGCGTTAATCAACATTTGAATGTGATTCAGAAAGGCACCATTATGAGTGATATCAGTTTCTTTTACGGTGGATTCAATCCGCATCTTTCGTAATCTGTATTTGTACTTCCACTGACCATATTTTTCTCTAACGGGTGCGCTTAAGACTAATTGGACAAAGTAAATTACGGCTATGGAAATGAGAATATAGAAAATGTAGTAAATACCGTCTCCCCAGAACCACTGGTAGAGTTTGCTCATATTGCTTCACCAAAGATCTCGGCCAATAAATGTCTAGTGCTTTCTTTGTAATCCCTCATCGATGATTCTTTTTCACGTTCTTTTAATAGATGAACTAACTTCTTAGTTTCAGGCAAGTTTTCCTCTGCCATAAGCAGCAGCAGCCGATCACTGATCTTAGAGTTGTAGTAGTACTTACCAGTCGAATAACTATATCTAATCAAATCATTAGTTTCATCTTGCTTAGTTTCTTCATTCCAAATGATTTCTGTAACAGACAATACTCTTTTCTTTCTCCTGTCTCTTTCAGCAGTAGTTGTAATAACTAGGTCTAGGTTTCTTGCTACGCGCTCCAACTCATTTGCAAATACTCGGTTAGGAAATTCATCTAGTAAGTGACGCGTAATCTGCGGAACTATGCTATCTTTATCCGTTAAGTGATATGAGCTTATAGCCCCTCTTTCGCCCCGCTCACATGCTTGTAGGTAAGCTTCTGTTTCTAATGACCTTATCTCTCCTACAACAATAAAGTCATGCTCCATCCGGAGTAAACGAAGTAAAGCAGTGTGAAGGTCTCCTTCTTTTGCTTGAACCTCAAAGACTAGGTTTGGTAAGGATTTACTTAACTGCAGCTCGAAGTGTTTCTCCATCGAAGCAATCACATATTTTGGATCCCGCTGCTTCACCATAGTCTTTAGTAAGGTGGATTTAGCTGATCGAACACGACCAGCGATAATAATATTCGGCATAGTACGGGAAAGAGCTTGGAAGATTCCAATATCCCTTTCGTCAATGGTGCCTAGTTCAGCCTGCTTTTCTAAGCTGACTTCTTTTACAACAAATCTACGGAACATAACATAGTTCTCGCGGCTGCGGGGTTTCTGGATCATAGTGATACGGCTGCCATCTTCTCGTTCAATCTCCAATTCTGGAGTTTCTTTATTTATAATTGAATCACTCGAACGGATAGTAAATGTCCTCTTGATATGTTCCACTACGTCATCACTTGCAAATCGCTCTTCCTGAAGGACAAATTCTCCATTAACATCTATCCATAATTCGGTCCCGCGAATTGCTGCCGCTTCACTTTCCGGGTACTTCTCCCACTTCTGAAGAATGGAGATACCCCAAACTTCATGGAAAATGGCTTCTGCTAAGGAGTCATAAAAATAAGGATATTCACTAACGCTTAAGTTACTTGAATGCAACACTTCGTTGATCTTATTGATGAAGTAAGCCATTTCATCCTTATCACCTATTACAGCTTTGTGTACTCTATCAAGCCATTCACTACTTCCTTCACCTGTTAGCGTGTTATTTACATCCATTTGCGTTTTGACTTTTTGGCAAAGGGACTTAAATTCTTCCTCTTTCTTTTCCGTACTTGACTTTGTTCTAGGAGCTTCTCCACCAATATCCTTGATGCGGCTAGTGAGCCATTGGCCGACGTCATAATGTTCTTCCTTGATATGCTGTTCATCATGTAGGAGGTTTTTTTTGATCATTATCTACCAACTCCTGCAGGTTTTTTATTAGTGAACAATTTGCCGAATAGACCTGTATTTTTATCAATATCTTGATCTTTAATTGATAATTTAGTTTCTGAGATAATTAGGTTAGATACAATATCTATGTTCTTTTTATATTCGCCTTTAGCTACGTTATATAGAAGTTCCTTTTGGCGAACTGCAACCGGACCAAGTTCTGCCATATCAGGGATAGTAGCTAGACGTGATATATTCATCTCATCTTCCAAGTCTTTCTCAGAAATCAGAGACATATTTGGATTGTATCGATTAATTAAAAGCATAAACTCTGATTTCTTCACACCAGCTGGTTCTAACAATTGTTCAAAGACGTGAGGGAAATAACCACGATATCCTTTATCTTCTTGTGTCGTTACAATAAATCTTAAATCACTGCTTACTAAAGTCTCGGCAGCTACTGCTGTATCAAAATGTGTACCGCCATCAATTAGAACCAGGTCAAATGTTTTCTTTGCGATATCTAATAGATGTTCAATCTCTTCGATTCGATAAAAGCGCTGCAGCTTAATATCACGATTGCCGGCCAAGTGGTAGAAATTCTTATGCTTGTGCACTGACCTTTCAAGTAGGTTAGGAGTCAAAGATTTTGTTTGAAGATCGACCTTTAAGTCATTTAAGAACTTTCCGTTATATTCGAAGAAGTAATCGGAAGGATCCCATGCATTCAAACTGAGTACCAACACTTTCTCATTTACCTGAGAGGAAATAGATTCTGCTAGGTTAAATGTTGTGGTACTTACGCCGGCCCCACTGTGCGTTCCATATAACACTACGGTCTGTTTACTGGCGATAGACATCTCTGTTTTCATTTGGTTGTACATCTTATCTGTGACTTCTCTTGGACTTAAGTTAGGTGGTAACGTTTTAACCTTATAAGCTGAGCAGAAGTATTGAATCTGTTTTGCTTCATCACGATTGATTCCATCAGGAAGCTTGTAAAAAACCGGTATATCGGGATACTGCTCTGTTGCCTTACCTAACTCATGTTGATGTTTATGATTTCCATCAATTAGTAGTGCGTTAATATCAACAGTAAAAGTCTTATTATGCTTATCTAGTTCGCCTACTGTGAGTGCTAGTTTAATATCATCATGTTGCTCAAAAAGTTCTTTGTAGATTTTGTCATTGCTTAAAGTTCCTATTACCATCTCCATTTGTACTGCCCCCTAGTTATAAGTAATGTATAGTTTCTCTCCACTTAGTACTGTGTTCATTAACAAATCAAAGTCCGCTTCATCCAGGATTACTTCAAGATCGGAAATATTACCTGTCGCATTTAATCGTTCTTCTGTGCCTTTTTCTTCAATTTCATTTGTAACTTCTTGGTTAGATGAATCCTTTACATATACAACTTTTACATCCTGTAAAATTGGTGCTTTTAATTTAGTTGCTGCCACTTCTTGGTCAGGATTTGTGCTGGATACAATTGTTTCTCCATCCGCATCATCAGAGTCGTTATCAGACTCTTGAGTCTCGTTTGCTGTATTTGTTTCGATGTCTGTATCGCTTATTGCGTAGATATCAATACTGTCTTTTCTTCTTAGTGATCCTGGTTGAGCAAAAATCATGTCATTTACAATTGGTCTAATTGCTTCACCTTTAGAGCGGTCTGGAACCAAATCTTCAAAATCAATATCTTCTTTAGACACAATTGAGTTATTCACTAGATTTTTACCTGCTTCCTTGCCGATAACCTCTTTAAAGTCTGTGGCAAGCGCTGTTCCAGCAACTAAATCCTGTTTTCTTCTCCGTTCTACAATGACATTATCTTCTGTAAGCTGGTCTTTTGCTTTGATACCTTCTTCAGCGTTTACTATCAGAACTTCAACGCTATCCATCTTGTCTTTAAAAAATAATTCATACGTTGGAAGGCAAGCCAGAAGCAGAACAGCTGTACCTAAAGCTAGGAAAATCTTTTTATTTTTCATTTCATATCTCCTCGTTATTTAATTTTCATTCGTAACTATTTTTATCTTCTTATTCATCAAACGTCCCATGAGGCTGCTACCTTTTTGTTTCTTCCTAAATTCTTTAGGTAGAAGTAATTCAAGAACTGGAGCAAGAGCCTTCTCTATACTCTCTCGATTTTTCCTTGAATCATTTAAGAATTCTCCTTTAGTTTGAGACATGAAAACGTCTTGAGAAGAAAACTCGGGAATGCAGGTAGTGAAATCTAGGTCTAATGCTTGATTTGCTAGCTCTATCAGTTCTTTATCAAATCCATTGCTGAAACGATTACCGATTAAGTGAAACTTATCATCGTTTGCCATTTCAAAGAGCAAGCTCTTTTGTAAGTCATTCTCGTCAAAGATATTCTGTAGATTGCTTAAATCTGGTTCGACCACGCAGAACACGTGGCTGGCTACACTGAATAATTCTCTATAAACTGGCTTCGCCCAATCCGCACCGGCGTCTATAATCGTTACCGTTGCTGTACTTGCGAACAGCATTTTTATGTAATTATCAAATCCAAAGTATTGCTCATCATATTCTTTTTCTGCAGCAGGATTCTTTACAAGGAGATTAACGTCACGGAAGATCCAATCTTCCACTTGTTCAGAATCAAGTTCATACTCTGTTATTTGCTGAAAATACTTACTTCTGTAATTTGGCTTCAGGTTATGGCCATTAAATCGATCCCATGTATATGATGGTTGAAATGGATTCTCCATATAGGTTGTCGAAACTCCTAACATAGCCAACTGCCGGCTGACAATGTGCGAAAAAAATGTAGAGCCGCTTCTTGCAAAGGGGCTGATAACCAGGACTGTCTTTCGTTCGACTGGAATACCTACTACCTTTTCAACCTGTTCACTAAGCTGTATTTGATAATTCCGCTTAATAACTTGCTTTTGTACAATCGGCTTCTCAGGTTTCTCTCGCTTTTCTTTCTTCGGCTTTTGCGGTGGGGGCTCTTCTACCTCTTTAAGAGGCTCTGTATCTACCACATCTTCTTGTTCTGGCTTTTTCTCAAGTACAGTAGGAGCTGGTATATCGACCTTTGCTACCTCTGCTGCAGTGTTCATGAACCTTGAAACGTTTGAGAAAAGCGGCTCATTCTTCAACTGATTAATCATGGCGTCCAAATCAATAGAGTTCTTGTTGAAAATATCTAGTACATGGTATGCAACAAGGTTAGTCAGAAATGGATCACTATTCTCTCTCTCACAAAGAAATACTACTCGTACCTTGTCATTGAATTGCTCTCTTATCCGATAGACTGTTTCAATCCATTCTCTATCACTACTTTTAAAGTCATTAGGTAAGTAGTAGTCATGTAAGATGAGAATGTCAGGTTGTTCTGCAATAATAAATTCGTCCAAATAACGATGATGCATGACTTCACTGTCTATCACTTCGAAATCATCTTCATGCGTACTAAGGTGGTTTCGAAGAATTTTACTGTATGTTGCATCTCCGATTGCTAGTAAGACTTTTTTCAAAACCGTCACTCCATCTTTTATCCAGAAATATAAAAAACCCCGAAAAAATCACGATCATTCATGATTTTTTCGGGGTTTTCCCGATAATATTATATTGTCAGTTCCCAGCCATGGGAAGCTGGGAACCCACCTTTCCGAATATATATTCAGAAAGGATGCTTGAGACAATATTAGCACTTGTGTTCGGTAACGTCAACAAAATTTATTACCATTATTTTGTAAGTTTTGTCCTGTATTTTAGCCTTCATAAGGCTTTGCTAAGAAATCCAACCGCGATCTCTTTAGCTCTCCTTTTATAGGGCTATATATTGCTGTCTCTAACCCTGAATCCACCATATCTTCTTCAACACAAATCCAAATCTTAAACGGGAAAGTATCTAACAGTAGTTCTTTATTAAGATGATTTGCTATTGATAGTGTAGACGTAAATAGAACTACTACCGGTATATTGTCACCCATCCCGCGTATTGGAAGGTTGCCTAAGCTCTTATAAACTCCAGCCCAGGAATATAATTTTTCTCTAATGAACCCCACAAAATCTTGACTCTGTTGAGTCCTCTCCATTAAGAAGTTCAAATTTCCTTTAGGAGTTTGGATTTCAGCAGCACCCATAGGCTTTTTAATTCTCATATGATCAGCAATCGTAGTATTCCATTTCCATGACTTAGCTACTTTTGCCTCGATAAGCCTACATCTGAGCTCATTCATTGCTACATACCGCTGTACCGCTCCTACCCCAAGTGTATCCCATCTGCCTGGTTCCATAAAGAAGTCTTCATTGTAGAAGTGTTTTAAAAACTTATAGCCAGCCACTCCTAGAGTGAAAGGAGCAGGCGGCTTAATTTCTTCATCCTCATCTGTAGATACCCTAATCTTCCATCTGTCTACCAAACCAAACTTTCTGAAACGGTCTAAGCGTTTAGAAACATCTGATCTAGACATCTTAGAAGCAAGGTATCTTCTTAATTGGTCTTCGTTGCTACATATGGAATCGCCAAGCACTTTAAGGAGCATTATATCTGCGTCATCGATAATCTTTCTAAGGTAAAGTGACAGCACCGCATCAAGGCTAACATGCGGCCTATAGTTCTTTGGCAAGAACTTATATCCCTTTATTAGTGGATGATCCCAAAAAGGAATTTCTCCCCGCTTGTTATAATAATAGGGATATTCTAGTGCGTCATCCTTTACAAGCTCTATTGTCATTTAGTCGAAAAGGAACGAAGCTACGTCTTTTTTCTGTTTCTTGCCGCGGGGATAAGCATAGATAACAACTTTGCAGCGCCGGCTCTCTTTATCAATAGTTCTAATGCGGCATGAAACAATATCGCCAACATCCGGTTCTTGTAGACTTCTCGGCTTAATACCCTTTACTTCTAGTCCGTTGTCCAGCTGTACGAAAATACCGTGGATAGGATGAACGTTAGTAATCTTACCTGCAATACCTTCCATGTCTTTCATCTGTTCCAATTGATCAAATGGATCCTCGATGGCTGCTCTTCTGCTAACTTGTACTAGCTGTCTCTCTTCGTCGATACGTAATACCTTTACTTCAACTTTAGAACCGCGAGTTACCTGAGTCTCTATATCTCTTATGCGGCCATGATCCCATTCTGCAGTATTCATAAAGCAATTGGTCCCATTCACTTTCACAAATATTGTGCGTGATTGTGGATTATATCCGGAGATAACACCTTCGTAAACTTCTTTAGACAGAGTCTCTTCGTCTTTACGGGTGCGCAATTCCTCCCAGAAAGCGGCGCTCTTTATTTCATCTGCTCTCTTAACACTGACAGTAGCGATTTCATTTTCGAGATCCAGAGCTGTAATAACAAACTCCTGGATTGATCCAACAAAGCCAATTAAGCTGGAGAACTCATGAGCGGAGAATTCACTTGCAGGGCAATAGGCTCTGATGCCGCCTTCAAGTCTGAAAATAGCTACTTCCACTTCCTTTGTTACTACTCTGCCACTTTCTTCTGTAGGCATTTTCATTTTTGTAGTGGAACTTACCGCGCCTCTTGTTATTTCTCCGGTACGCCGCTTATTAGCTAATTCCTCAAGCTCGACATTACTGTTCCAGGACTTCAAAAGTGTTTCTGTCATATGATACCCCTCCAAAAAATTAAATAAAAACACCCCAACACATACGATGCCTAGAGGCAAAGTAGTATTGGGGTGTCCCATTAGTCATATTCGCTTATAGTGTAGATACTACATTATGATTATATATTTGGCAAGATTTACTTTTTTGCGGGTCTTTATTTTAGTAACTTTGATTGTCTTACAGCAGCTACAGCAATGATTACCACCTATCAAATGTATATGTTGGCTGAGCAAAAAGATATATAGCAGTCACTATAGTTGCACAGATACTCAATAGCATGATAGCGCCTTTGGGTAACTCATTTTCCTTCATAAATAGTTTGTCACAACTTATTCCAAGCAAGGAAATCGCCAAGGGAACCAATACTAATACTGAGTAACGATTTATTCCTGAAGAATATGGAATTACATAAAAAATCGAAACAGATAGAAAAGCGAGAAGAGCATATGAGGCTTTCTTTATTATATTCAACTGTTCAACTCCTTAGTGATTTAACTAATTGGTATTTTAGCGTAGCTGTAAGGATATCACTGTATATTTTTATATCTTGTTTGTATAAGCTACTTGCTCTATTTAGCCTCTGCAAAGACACAATAGAATTCCTCCTCAATTTGTGATTTTCTCTTCAATTTCCGATTAAAGGAGTGGCTTATATATCATTACTTTCATTCCTCGCCGCTTCCCATTCCCTTTCGAACTTTTCTTTATTTCGTTTTTTAGCGACTGTCCAAGAGATCTTAATTATACCAATTACCGAAATCATCATTCCAAGAAGTATTATTAACTCAAGGAAGTTATCTACTAATACCTTATCCTCCATATATAAACTCCTTTACTATCAAATATTAAACTATGATTTTAAGATTATTTGTAATCCTCTTCTAATTCATCAAAGATTGATTCTGGCTTAGTGCTACTTACCTTAGATGATTCATTCTGCAGCACTTTTAGCAAATCGTTCTCCTCTTTACCTAAAACAGACAGACTTGCTTTTTCTTCTTCATCTCCTACAGCAGCAGTAGAGCTAAACAATTCACTTAGAGGATCATAACTAGCATCTACATCAGATGCCTCGGTATGCTCTATTACAGGAGGGGCTACATGTTTGGTCTGCCTATCAGAATGATAAGTAACTCTTACAGGTTGCTCGTTATCCGGAACAATAATAATTGGATCGTCATGCTCCTTTCTAATTTCCACGGCTTCCTGTTGCTCAACTTCTCTTTCACCATGTTCTATTTCTTCTTCAGCAGGAGTTTGAACAAGGTATTCACTCTGTAAGAATCGCTCCCTAGTTTGAATCCAATATTCACCTTTTTCATCTGTTACCAAGTGCTTTGCTACTTTAAATTCCTTTTTAGGAACGAAGTTTGCGTTCACTTGTCTTACCGGCATTGGTCTATTGTTTTTAACAAGTTTAGCTGCTACCTGGAAAGCGTTCTGGAAGATAATATCATTAGGAGACAGTATGGCCTCTTCTGTTCTTACGTAAGAACTTCCAGCTCGTGTTACAGGATTCTCTTGGAGAGGTGAAATACTTTGCTCATTCTGTGTTTCTTCAAAATGCTCCGCCTCCCCAAAGATACCCGAGAATAGCTTCGCATCAAATTCGGATACGTCTCCATACACCATCTTATGTCTAAGAGTCGTAAGTAAAGTCTGCAGGTACATTTCACCATACTTATCTGCAAGCTGAGCAACAGTTTGTGCAACTACCGTAATAATAGTCTTGTACTTCCTTGACTGAGCAGGAAACTCTTTGAACGGTCTGTATATATAATCTGGAAACTCATCCACTAGTATATGGTGAAAATTAGATACGTTTGGTTTTCTCCGGAATACAGCATTCTGAAGGCTCAATAGAATCAACTTACCAAAAACATTGGATAATCCGCCTAGTTCTCCTTTAGCTGTATTGACTAGTAATACACCGCCAAATTCAAGATGCTTATCAAAATTGAAATTTGATTTCCCAAAAAGTACTCTACGAATTAATTTGTTGGCACCTAGATCGGATAGTATATTTCTGAGACCTTTAACCATCTCTGCTTGAGAGTCGTAGTATGCGGGTTCTCCATAATAATCTCCCTGTATTTTAACTTTCTCAGGTGTACCGTTTCGTGACAATAGCGGCAAGTGATGCATATCGAACCACTCATCAGTTTGTTGTACAATCTTCCAATGGTTTCGTTCATCTCTATCTTTAATACTTGCTATATCCTCCGGGAAGGTTTTCTTCAGTTTTTCATGCATTCTTCTTACTAGTTGCGGACTATTATATATATCAATTAGATCATCAAAGATCACATCTTTATCAGGGTCATGAAGCTTCAACAAATATATATATTGCTTCAAATGGTTGCGCTGTGACTGTTGGAAGAAGAAGTTTGAATTACCCTCTTCGGCCAATCCTTCAATTACCATTGTCCAAGCTTCCGCTACCTGATCAACCGGTCCTTGCATAGCATTAATACAAGGGGTCTCGGGATTAGTAGGGTCAATATAAAATACCGCTTCATCTGGTATGTTATGCGCCTTAACTAACTGGAATACTTTCTGACATAGATCGTTGGAGGGTTCTATTACAGATATACCGTTTAAGTACATCCCGCTCTTATCCTCAGAAATATAATCTTCGTCCTCATGAATTTCTTCAAATTTATTGATGAATTTCGCCATCCAATGTAAGTCTTGATTGAGCAGTTGCAGCACCAACGCAGCTGTCTTACCGGTACCAATACTACCGATAATAGAGTTGTTGAGTGGTCTATCTTTACCTAGTTGAACAACTAATTCCTTTGTCTTTGAATCCTTCCCTAATACAACGTCGGGCCAGCTCTCTGTTTCCCCTAACCCGATGAATCTTTGTAGCCAGTAAGAATTAAACTCGAATTCTCTAAAAGCAACTTTAAGTGAATCACTATGCTGGGAATACCGTCCCGCCAGCCATAACAGGATCAAAGTTATAACAATTGTCGGGAAAAACATTATGAAAACCATAAGTGAATCCGGGTTCCCCAGTAGTAATTGTGACCATGTTGCATTCATGTCAATTCCATTTACCAGTGTGAGTAAATAAGGTACTACATGATTGTAGACAGGAGCAGATATCCACCATACGTAAAAGGCTACTATCCCCGCGAACATCTGAAAGAATATATACGTTTTCCACTTAATTGACTTGAATCTATTCACTTTAGTTGAAATCAACCATGCTGTAACAGAGAGTAAGAGAATAGCAAGCATCCCCCATATTGTTGGCTTTAATGGATTACCGAAAAGTATAAACGCGGGTATCTTGTCTAGGAACAGACCAATCATTAAAAATGAGTAATTAAAGATTGCTCTTAGTGTTAGAAAAAGAGAAGAAACTAAAAGCGTTACAGACACTATAGTAGGGAGGCTGCTAATAAATCGTTCTTTTTTATTCAAGTGTACATACCTCCATCTTTGTAGGTGATACAGATCGTAAAAATTCCTGAGAACCAGATGGCTTCCAACTATCCATATCAGTGAAATATACGTTAGGAAGGTTGATTCCTATAATTTCGTTCTCCAACTGAATTTTATCTTTGAAGACACCTATAAGTATCTTGCTATCATTGTCTAAAACATTCATCTGCGAATAATCAGAAAACCGCTTAACATTAGCAATCATGTCAACGCTCCCCTCGTCCATTAGAAGTAAAGAAGCAGTCGTTCTTCTGCCACTACTCTTATCTACTATCTCAACAACCGTTCCTAATGCATGGCCTGCCTGAGAATTAAGGTGTCTAGTATTTTCAAAACGAAAGTTAAGGCCTTTATTTTCATTAATTAAAGTTGCAAAGGTATCTAATTCAATTTCTTGATTTACAAGTCCATATGGTTTTGTGCCAATTAAGATCTCTTCTGCTAATCGTACTGATCTATTTAACGAAACGACATAAACACTTAAGTTAGACGGGTTTCCTCCAATTGAATCAAATGTTTCTTTGATTGCCATTTTCATATTGTTGATTCTAACCTTTCTGTTGTCAGGGTAATATCGAAGCGTAGGCATAGACTCATCAATAAGTGAGAACAGAACAATGTATTTATTCGAGTGGTCCCTTTTGGATAGTGATATGTAATGCCTAACCTTATCCTGGATAACTTGTAATGATTCATTGCCTGTATCAAACTCTAAGAACAGCACTTGCCCTTTGCTAATTAGTATCCAATCTGGAACCACATTATCTGCAGCTAACAAAGATAATTCATCCGTACTAATAACTGAACCATCTGCAAAACCAGGAGATATAGATTTGAAGTCACTTAATTTGTTCTGCAGGTTAATGATGGTTCTAGTGGCTATCTCTTGAATCCCAAAGTAATGATCATAGTTCTTAATTTGAGAGAATTTCTTTATCTCAACCTTATTCCAATCAGGAGATAGTATTTTCATATCAACTAGAATTTTTATTCCATTCTGGCCTATTCTAATATGCTTGAGCGGATTACCAAATCTTCTTTGAACCCTCACATTTTGAGTACTGACTACATCATACTTGCTCCATCTGGATAGCTTCACTCTCAGTGAATCACCAGAGATAGGTTTATACATGTTATATAAATTTAGAAATTGCTTGGAAGTAACTAACTTCTGATTAGCAAGAATCCTTAGAAGATCTAATTCAAAATCTTGTAGATAGACTCCCCTTCCATTAATGCCGAATGAAAAATGATGCTTAATTTTAAATACCTCCTCATAACAAAAGCCCATCCACTATACTCCTATTGAGTAATGTGAATGGGCTTATCCCTGTTGTATATATATTTCTTAAAACATTGTAGCATCCTATTTCAGTTTAGACTATTCTAAGTTGAAATTACCCATTATATAAAGGAGTGATAAGGCATATTTAAGGGATAGTTTAGAGTAATATTTTAAGGCTGTCTAGAACAGCTATACAAATGGTTTTTAACTATATTTCAATTCTTTGTGAGGGATAATACTCGGGGTTCTGAGGATGCAAATTTCCGCGTAGCGAAGCTATCGAACTTGTTTCGATATCATAACAGTTTAAGCGTAACAGGCATTCTGTTACGGTTAAACTGTTACGGTTAAACTGTTACGCTTAAGCTGTTACGCTTAATAGCGTTTTCCCCTCTTATATTTAGCGTCCTTTTATCGTTCGGTTAAGTAAAACGAAGCGTAGCGCTAGCATTAAATGAACGTTACCGTTAGTTAAACGCTATTGAGCTTACTAGTGATTCCTTAAGATGCTATTCAACGCTAGATAGCTAAGTTCTTTTGTTAAACAAACGCTGATTAGCGAATATAGCTACTTTTTATCATGTCATTACCTAAACCGAACGCAGCGTAACATCGTCTTATAGTCTGATCAATGAGCTCTTTAAAGCAGCAACAAGTACATATTTAAGAGAGATAGATGCCAAAAGTCCAAATCTAATGATAATAAGGTCAGATTCTATAGTTAAAAGACAAATATAAAACCCGCAAATTAATGTACCTTATTTGTGTACCATAATAGAGGTGCCTTTAGTACCACAATTAACAAAACATTGCATTTGCCTTATTTAATAGGGTTTTGTTATAATGAATTCATGGTACATAATTAAGAACCTTTTAGGTACACAAGGAGAGGGTGATACTTTTGGATGAGATAGTTCAATCTTCTAATGATACATACTTCAAGAACTTTGAGTACGATAAACAGACGCTAAAGTTCTTAAGAGACAAACATAACGAGTTTACAACTGAGGTATTTCGGAAGATTCTAATTTATAATCGTGAAAACCAAAATATAAAAGGATTGGTTAAAACGCGTCTCGAAGATTATAAAAGCAAAAGAAAAAAGTATGACGCTGCTTTCATTGTTTTGGAATCCCAGGGATTCATAGAGAAAAAAGAAGACGGCACATCTACTCCTTATTTTGTAACAATCAGGGGATTACAGTTAGGAACCCTTTTAACACAAGAAAAAAAGCGGAGGGATATTGAATGAAGACTATGACAGAAAATAATAAACTAGGTGCTCTAAAAGCGATCCTGTCTGAACACTTATTTTCTAAAGAGGTTGAAAATGAGATGGATCGTTACCCTACTCAAGCAATTATTGGCTTAGGACAAGGCGGCGGAAGAATAGCAGCTGAACTTTCAAGATTCGGCCATCCAACATTCCTCCTTAACTCTTCTAAGTCAGATATGGAAGAACATAATCAACTTATCCCTGATTCTCACAGAATAGTTACTTCTAGTGAAGAGTTTCCGGAACTGGAAGGAACAGATAAGAATGCACAATTGGGTTATGAAATAGCTGTAGAGAACAAAAAGAAATATCAGCAAGTAGCCATAGCTGATGAGATTCAAGATGCCGAATTTGTATGGGTTTGTGTGAGTCTTGGCGGTGGAACTGGAAACGGCGCATTAAAAGTAGCCCTTTCTTACCTTTCTAGAGTTCGCGAAGCAAGAAAACTACCTGGTGATAAAATTCCTTTAGGCGTTATATGTAGCCTTCCTTCTTCAGATGAGAGAGGCTCCCAATTCAGAAAGAATGCACTAGCAGGTATATCATTGCTTCAAAGTATGGTTGATCAAAATCAAATCGGTAGTATTTTAGTTATAGACAATGAACGAATGAATGATTACTACGAGAAAAGCCCTCTTAAAACTAACGGAGGTCATCAAGTAGATGCTAAATCCTATAGTAATATGGTTGTATCTGGCTTAATTGCAGAGATTTCATCTATTCCCCTTCTAAGCGGTAGATCGGTACTGGACAAAACTGAGCTTCTGAGTACGCTATCTACACCAGGTTGGTTATCTATTTCTCGAAATAACGATATTAAAACTGATTCTAATCTTTCAGGTGTAATAGATATGCTCTTTAGGAACAATGAAGTATTAGCTGAATATGACTCAACTTCAACTGTAAATGCAGCGGTAGCTATTATGTATCCTTCATCTAGAAATATCGAGCCGCGAATCGCAGATGATGTTTATAAATTTAGCTCAGATTTATTGGAAACTAAGGTTAACCTATCAATTTCTAATAACAGCAGAGTAAAGAATTTAACTCTATATGGTATAGCTGTTTTACCTTCACCACCTACTCGTATAGCTAAGTTAAATTCCGAGTTACAAGAATGGTTACAGATCGAAGAAGATAGAAAGAAAGCTCAAAAAGAAGCTGCAGCATCACTAAATTTAGGTGAATTTGATGATTTCTTCTCAACTAAACAGGATAAGCCCCAAAGAAGAAAGAAACTATCTTTAGACGACTTCGAGGAGTCTGATGAAAATAATCAAAACGCTAAACGCTTTACTCCATCTAGCCTTGATGATATCGATTTTTAAGATGAGATAGCCCTCTTTTAGAGGGTTATTTTTTTGCGCTACAAAACGTTTGTGAACCCACGAACGATAAAATACGATAGATCATCATAATTAGCTATCGTATTTCGTTACATTGCGCTACTTAGCGTTTCCATAGTGTAAGAACGTATAATAATCGCGAATCGAACGTTAATAATACACAAACAAAATGCAACCAATACGTTATACAAACGCCAATAAACGCTATAACGTTCACTAAAACGCTAGGTAACGAACCAGCGCTAACTAGCGATACAGTTCCGCTACAGTAAATACTGTTAACGTTTGTAATATACGCTGATATCCTTGATTTCACAGCATTTTATAGTTAGTATTATTGTAGAAATACACAATGAAGAGGTGTAGCGTTTTGTCCAACGAAAACGATATGAAGAATTTGCTTGAGCAAACATTTAAGGAAGATCCTCTTCGGACTGAGATTGCATACTGGAAGCTAGATGACGAACTTTTTACAAAATCAATATTAAACATGAGCACAACTGCTAAATACAGTACTATGGAAGCCAGCACTATTTTAGCTAGAGCTGATTCAACTTTGAGGAACTATTTCAGATCAGAAATAAACGATTATATAAACCCTGAAAAAATAGGAAGGTTCTTTAGACTTGACTACATAAGTATTGTCAAACTTCATATGATATTCATTCTTATGGACAAGCCGAAAAAGACTCTTTCTGATATTGGTTATCTCGTTGGATTAACAGGTGCAATTTCGAATCAAAGCTATACGCCTCCTAAATCAAGAGAAGTAGAAGATTATAACTATGACGATTTAGACTTTGCAGAGGAAATCTCAACCTTAAAGAAAATGATTACGATACAATCTTTGAAGAGTAGTGTATTTGAGAAACAATACAACTTGGATAATTCTGTTAAGAAAGTACAGTTGCTCGAGAATGAAATTAAGCACATTGATTCGCAGATTGATAATATCAAATTAAGCAGAAACAACCAGGCACTCGAGAAGAAGTACTATCGCATGCTTGATAATTCATTGAGAAATTCAATGGCTGTTAAAAATGAGCAGAAATGGTCACTGAAAAACATCTTCAAAGGGCCTGATAACAATCCGATTGATGTAGATGAAGTTATGGCTAAAGCAGAGCAAACTGCTCAAGAAGAAGTAAGTGCATTTAAAAAAGAATTTGACTCTCAGCTTGAAGAGAAATATTCCCTTAAAAAAGCTAAAGAAGAAGAACTTGCAGTCGCCAGAGAGAAGGTTGAAAAAGACCAGCTGCAGTTAGAAGATATGCAAAGCAGATTTCATAGTATAAAAGAAGCTGCAGGGGGACTAGGTGATATTGGTATTGGATACCTAGAGATGGGCGATGAGGATTGAGGTTCAAGTTGGGATACAAAGTATAAAATCTTAGACGGCACTCTGTAGTGTCGTCTTTTTTTTTTGAGAAGGAATAGGGTAGGTCTTTTTTCATTTTGGAGACAATGTTTTGAGCTTTTAGAGATACATTAGGGTAATTAATTACTCTAATGTATCTCTAAAAGACACGAGATGTCATCAAGATGTCTTTTGACCCATGTGAATATGTGTCAGATAGAAGTGATGATATAATGTATTAAAAGATTGCGAGAAGAGGTGATATAGCTTGCCTTTTGGTTATTCAAACTATCTACTTAACAATAATAAAAGTGAAGATACTGTTGAATCTTATATTAAGACTGTAAACATGTTATTTATCTTCCTGGATGACAAGTACGAAAGAAGAAAAGAACTGTATCAGATATCTGCATCTGATATTAAGGATTTTCTAAAATATAAGGAATTAAGTGATGGCAATAGCGCATCTACATTGAATAAGCATCTGAGTATTCTTAAGAACTTTTTTGACTATCTCGAAAGGATCCATAAGATTGCACTTGATCCCGCAGCCAAAATCGATACGATAAAACACATAAAAATGAGTCCTTCATTTTTAGATTATCGAAGTTTAATGGAAATAACATCAGATGTCTTAAACGAAGCGGGTTATACTGATAGCCGAAAAGCTGTGTTTTTACTTTCTCTTAAGGGATTAAGAAGTTCTGAATATCACGTTAAAAAAGAGAATGTGTTTGTTTCAGAAGAGAGGGTCATTATAGATCTTGGGAAGCATTCTGTAGAATATATGGGTATACATGCAGATTTCTTTAACCATTACATGTTTCAAGCTCACTTTAATATGTCACAGTACCTTTTAACCTCCAAAAAACAAGATGGTTCAATTGGTCCGATGGAATTAATGACAATACATGGCCATCTAAATGGAATCGCTAAAGACTTTGGATTAAATACAAAATTATCTCCATCGCGAATTCGTCTAGCATACGCTTTTTACCTTCACTATGAACTTAATTATAAAATCGATACAATATCTGAAATGCTTGGAATAGAGTATGAGAGTGCTGCTATACTTGTTAAGCACAGTAAGCTCAGAACTGAAGAGGGTAAAAACATACTTGATAATCAAAGTTCACAAGTAGTAGAATAAGTGTATACAAAATATAACAGGTATAAAGCCTAAACGAAGTGCCTCCGTGCGCTTCGTTTAGGCTTTTTTTGTTTTAAAGGAGGTGTATTACGATATCAAGCGAGTCATACAGAAACTTAATAATAGCAGCATTGATAAGTTGCAGTGAAGTAGATGCACTAAATCAAGATACTTTAGTAGTTCCATTTGAAAGGGATAAATCACATTACTTATTCAATTACATCTTAGTCAATAATTTAGGTGATATGGTGAAGGTTCAGCCTAATAGAAGTCAATTTAAAATTAAACTTAACGGTTCAGCAAAGAATCTAAGGAATCAGCTATATACACAGGGTGACAAAGTGTTTACAAAGCTTTTTGGAACAGATGTATTGAACCACAAATCATTAATAGTGACTATATGTCTCTTTGGTACAAGAAAGATTGAGGGAATTAGCGTTTCTACTAATGTAAACAAAGACTATTTAAAAACTCTTTGTTACTGTGCTGCGAATATTCTTGATCACGCCATAACTCCAGGTAAAGGTAATTGGAAAATATCAGATGTATCTTCTTTCTATGAAAAAATCATCCATAGAACTACTTCCTTAGAAAGCTCTACTATAGCAACTTACTTAAATAATAACGATAAAGATTACCTTAGAAATAAATTAGATGTAGGTCACTGGAGGACAGCATGCGAAAACTAATTGTATTATCATTCACCTTAACTTTAGTATTCCTTGTAGGCTGCAGCGATAGTTTTGTAGAGAAGGCAAAGGAAACACAAGGCAAACAAGTTGAAGACAATGAAACTGAAGACATTAAATCTGAACAAGAGCTTGAGAACTTTTATAAGGAATACGAAAAACCTATATCAGATTCATTACAAGAGAATGACTTAGATGAATTAGAAGAAATAGAAAAGAATGAGAGTGTGTCAAAACAGATAAACGAGAAAGACCCTGAGTCATTCGCACAATATGTTGCAGCTATACTCTTTTCTTTTGAAAACGGTGAGTTGAAAGCGGAGCAGTATTACGAATTTCTTTCAAATTATGGTTCCGATAAGGTAGTAGCCGATTTACCTAAAGACAAGCATGATGGAGTTCATATATTTGAAAGCATCCAGGAACTTTACAAAGAAAGTAATCCCGCTGCAAAAGATTACACTCTATCAAAGCTGCAGTACAGTCAAGGAAAAGTAGAAGCATACTTTTATCGGAAAGTATTAAGAGACAAAAAAGAAGAATTCTATATCACAACGATCGTCAAAGAAGATGGAATCTGGAAATTCTCTGATGACAGTCCATCTGCACCATACATTGAGCAATAAGAATAGGAGTTGGATATCAAATGACAACAAATACAGCTGGTACGAAAAAAGAAGCCTTACTTCTTACTGAAAACAAACTTCGTCAATCATTTATAAACGATGAGCATTTCAATAAGCAATTTAATATTATGTATCAGTACTATCTTGAAAAAGTGAAGGCTATTACCGATCCAGAGAAACATAGAGAGTATGAAGACCCCTTCTTTGAGGCTGTTAAGTCCCAATACTTTAATGGTTACTTCATTGTTCGAGAATTATTATCTGATGAGCAGACAACTTTGGATCCTATATGGCTTTCCAATCCAGAAGGTATATTGACAGAAGAAATCCCTTTATTGATACGAGAAGCTGTTTTACAAAATGAGGAAGAAGCACTTATATCTGAGACAATGTACCAGTTCATTATGAGTTTAATCAGTGAATATGAGGATGTTCACTATCCTTTAAATCAAATAGCTTTTGACATTGCATTCCTGGGCAGTAAGAGAGCGTTTATCGATGAAAGAGACTCTATAGGAGTGGAAGCTCAAAAGGGTGGTTTAGAGAGCCGTATGGCGCGAATAGGAGACTTCACTTTTATTACTCCTCAGATTTTTCTAGGCCCGAAACATGTTACTGCTGAAACCGAAATGTGGGATTTATATTGGTGGTCTTCTCTAAGAAAGATTGATAACAAGGCTGGCGATGTAACTCTAATACAAGTAAACAATGGTGAAGGTGATAACTATATCTTCAACGTTAATCTCGCTTCAACATTTACTCCTTATGAGATTCAATTGATTTACAACAATCTAGTTTCAAGATTCCTGGAGAAGAATCAGCTAGAGAGAAGGCAGCTACAGGTAAATGTAGCTATTGTGAAAGAATATCTTGCTGTCGTAGAAGAGGGTGCAGGGCAATGATCAATAGAGAAGGCGATTTTTTTGTAGGCTTACTAAATGCTGGATTGATTAGTGGATTGCTTTATATAGCTCTCTTGCTAGTCTATCTCTTTGTATAGGGGAAAGATACCATGAGTAAAAAAGTTTTTATGCTAGCACTTGCTGTCACTATATTAGCTAGCGGGCTAATTGGTTATTTAACAACAAATCATCATATATTGACTTAAGGAGATGTATAAGCGGTGAAAAAAAGTTTGCAGCTCTTTTTTCTAGGTTTTACTAGCGGCATCCTAATAACGGTAATAATTGTTTCGTACCTAGACTACACTGCTGCCACTAGAGCTAATGAGAAATTAGAAGCTAGTTTTGAAGACAAGGAACAACTTCATTTAGAATGAACAGAATAATAAACCGGAGATGTTCGCAATGCTCAAACTAATAAAAGGATTATTTAACAAGAAGGAGATTGCTAGAATTAAAGAATTAGAGAACGAAAAAGAAAAACTTATAACTAGATGAATTAAGCGATTGCGTAATGGAAATGGAATATCAAATGAAAATTAAAGAAAGCGAGGAACAACAAGCAACAGAAAATTATAATGAAAGTTGTTCTTGTGGTGGTATTATGGTACCAATGTACGATGAATACCCTACTTGGCTCAAATTTTGTTCTACTTGTGATACGAGAAGTGAAAACACAGATGTTTCTCCAATTCTTGAACCTGTTTAATTCAAGGATTACAAAAGGTATGAAAAAAGAGCTGCAGTTATTATAGACTAACCTAATCAAATGGGACATAAAAAAACACCCTTCAAGTGATACACTAAGATTAAGTGTAAATTTGGAGGGTATTTTTTATGGGGAAAAGTAGATATTCGGCAGAAACGAAATGGGCAGTGGTAAAAGATAAATTAAGTGGGCAGTATACCAACCAACAATTAATGGAGAAGTATGGGATTAAAAATGTTTCTCAGATTAAGACATGGATGAAATGGTACCGGGATAATCAGATGCATCGATTTGATCAGCCGATTGGAAAGCAATACAGCTATGGCCACGGCCCGGAGTATGCTTCTAAAGAGGAAAAAACGAACAGACAAATCGAGCACTTAAAAGTAGAAAATGAAATTCTAAAAAAGTACTTGGAGATCGAAAAGGAGTTGAAAAAGAAGTAGTCCTTCATTTAGTGGAGAGACTACGCAAGAAGCATACCGTTACAACGATCTTAAATGTCTTGGAGGTTGCCAGGTCAACGTATTATCGTTGGGCCTCCGAAGGCATTCCCCTAAGAACGGCAGTTGAGGAGGCAATCATTTCTTTGTGTACCGAAACCTCGTTTCGGTACGGGCATCGAAAGATACGGAAGCTGCTTCAGCGCCAATATGGTATCAAACGCAATCGAAACACGGTGCAGCGTATCATGCAGAAATTCCATCTCCAATGTAAAGTTAAACGTAAAAAGAGATGGAAATCGCAGGGAGAGTCTGTCATTATCGCCCCGAACCTTCTAAATCGGGACTTCACGGCTATAAAGCCTGATACAAAATGGGTGACAGATATAACGTATATTCAATACGGATCACGAACGTTGTATCTCTCTACCATCATGGACTTATACAACAATGAAATCGTCGCATACAGTTTGGATAATCATCAACAGACATCACTTGTCCTGGATACATTACGGAAAGCCATAGCGAGCCGACATAATCCAGAAGGAGTCATCGTGCATTCCGATCAGGGAAGTGTGTACACGTCTTATGCATACCAACAAGAATTGGCAGAACAGAAACTAACCAGCAGTATGTCTAGGCGTGGAAACTGTTGGGATAACGCAGTGATTGAATCGTTCCACTCGAGCTTAAAATCAGAGGAGTTTATGTATACAAGATTCAATTCCATAACAGAAAAAGAAGTTATCGAACGGATTCACCGATACATGAAGTATTATAATGAAGAGCGCATCCAAGAAAAATTAGGCTACCACCCACCAAAAGAATATGGTAGCATGGCAGCCTAATAAGGGTGTTTTCTTTGTGTCTCACATCGCTAGGTCAGTCTATTATGCAGCTCTTTTATTATTGACTCCTCATAAAGCCTTCCTTCGCATGAAAGAACGTCATATGATTGTTTATAGTACCCGATTCAAATATCTGATTAAGATAAGTGAGTACACTTATCGATGCCATACGGTTAGTCATTAGGCGCTGCGGATCACTTGCAACAACATTTGAACAAGAAATCTCACTTGGCGCTATTTCATCCTCTTCTTCCAGGATGTTAGGGAAAATAGTAGCTACCGGATCTAAGATAGTATCATTATTAAATCTCAATCCGCAGACCACCTGTCCATCCCAACCTGATGAATCATATTCTATCTTCTCATCCGCGGTCCAATGACCTATATTACTTAGTTCTTTATCTTTAGGTAACTTAACTGAATCGTTTCCAACGTCGATATACAATAGTCTAGGTACGGAATAAAAAAACTCATGCATAACCTTACGGGTGAAGTTATTATCAACACTACCTATAAGTATAGGCAAGATTAATGTACCATAGTTAATATCAGCATATTTTTCATTTATACTAAACAGCCTTTTTAACGTTTTTACATCTTCTACATATCCATCAGAATAAGAACTTATCCCTATATCATATGCAGAGCTATATCTCTTGGCTAAGACATTTGCCTTTGTCTGGCCGACGTCCTTATTAATAAACAATTGGTTTTTTAGGTTTTTATCTTCTACTACATCTGGATCAGCTAGAATGTAATTAAAACTCATTCTAAATCCTGATAGCATTTGTGCAATGTTCTGAACTAAGTGTGTACCAGTTGCACCGGTTCCTATCTGACATATGAAAGGATAAACAGTATTGTATCGCCCGAAATCTTTGAGAAGACTTATTTCCTTCATACTTTCTCCACCTTACTTAAATCATATTGTGGATTAGCATAATAGAAAGGATCTTCAAAAACTAAAGATGGACTAAAACTGACATGCTCATTTCTTTCTATATCAAAAGTTCTCACTGTTACTTGAGGCAAATAATAATCTAAGCGGCCAACTATTGCATAGTAGATGGGTATTCTTTCACTAGCATCATCTAATGCACTCGGTATTGGCCTCATAACATGATGTGAATGTATCTCCATATACTTGGTACATCTTCGCTCCAAGAAACGTAATGCGGTAGTTAGCTCATCTTCAATAACTTCTACTGTAACGCTTGTTACTTCTTGTTGTGGAATATCTAAAAAGAATTCATTCGTTTCATGATCCAGGTATATATCTGCATGAAACTCTGTTCCATATAGGTCATATACTCTCTTTGCAAGAGATATGAAATCTCTCAAAATACTATAAGGGATCTTGGTATCTGTTTTGACTAATCCATGGGTAGGAGCTGCAGGACCACCCTTCTTTTTAGCTTGAAGTATTATGGAAACAGCGTTTTTACTTTTGATATACACTGCTTGCGCTCCTGTACTCACATCTAATACGGGATAGTCTTTTTTTAGCCTACTCAATAACTCTCTTTCACTTAGTTTTTTATAAGTGAGTTCTTCTTCTGCTTTTGTAGTATTAGGAATTCCATTCGTAAGTTCCTCGATACTAAAGTACTCATTAACATCGATCAGTTCCGAGTAAAAGTATATTTTAGTATCAGTATTAAGCGTGAATTCGTCTTTCTTATCCTTTTTGTTAGCAGCCTCTTTGGTTGTTTTTAATCTCTCATCCTGCTGTTTTTTTCGTTCTTCTGCTTGCTTCTTTTGTTCCTCAGCATACTCGTCGGGCATATCAAAAAGTGAAAAGATATCTGTTTGCTCTGAATTAAGTTTTTTAGTCATTTTGTAAATTCTCCTCATCGTTTATTTTCATAAAGTCACCAATTTTTTTTGTTGTTGCCGGCATAAGCCAATCATCATTAAATTCCTCATTATCCAGACTTTCAAATAATTGAAGGATAGTCTTATTTGTTAGAACTCTAGTACCATAATCCGCTCCAAAAGGGGCTGCGAAGAAAAGGTAATGATATGTTTCTAAATGTCTTATTTTCTCAACTTTAGGTAGAGTATTAGCACCAAAACACGCCACACCAGATTCGTGCGCTACATTAGGAAAGGGGAAGTAGAACAATTCTCCATCTTCCTCGATTCTCTGACCTTGTTTTAATGCAAAAATCGCTATTTCAAATACTCGGCTGGAAGCAACAGAGTATTTTATAATTAGTCGGGGAACTCCTATTTTGTAAACCTTGTCTTCAAATGTAATGTTGAAATTGCCTTTTGGGATCTCAACAAAGACATTTTCAACAAAGCCTCCATTTACCCTGGAACCATCTACCTTCTCATATTTCAAACAATTACTCGGTAGAAGGGGAGTCTCAATATAGGTATAGCTTTCCCTTGAATTGTTTAAGGCTGCACTTACATCAGAAAGAGACATAGTATACTGAGCAACTGTCACATTCTCTTCTTCCTGCGTTATTAATACATGATCATCAAAATTTGAGATGTCATCATCTATTACAATAGTGAATTTCATGCTACAATTTCCTCTTTTCGATTTTTTAAATCATCTCTAAGCTTTAAAATAGCCCTGGTTAATGAGTGATAGTATCCAATACCATCAAGGCTTATAAGAATACCATCGCATTTAGAAGCCCATTCAAATCCCATATCAAAGAAGAGATTATCCTGATCTATTATTCTTTTGTATTCAGATAAATCTATTGTTTTACAGCCATTAAAAAGCTTATCTTTTAATATCAGATACTTTTCATGACCATTTGCACTGATTCCAACTTCGAGTAACTCTTCTCTAGAATTATCGTATGGATCATATTCTTCAATCTCTTCGAATAAGAAATTTAGGCCTTCAATAAATATTTCATAACCATTGGTGTCTCCTCTGTAGAAATTCACGTATATATCCTTAGTTCGAAACTCATCAGGATTTACACCGGCGTCTACAAAAAGCTTTGCTGTTAAAAGCGTGGATAGTGTCGCTTCTAAAGAGTGAATTTCTTGCGATTCTATAACACTCATTTGATCCTCCTAAATGAAATCATCATTTTCATTGTGATATCGTTTAAATTTACTCATTGCTATCGCTGTAAGAGCGTTATCTATTGCTCCATATGTCATATAATCTGAGGACCAATCAATTTCAAATGCTTCATCACCATCATCCAACGCCTCACCTGCTATACTCCATATATGGTCGAGTGCAAGTTGTACATCAGAATCTGTGAATGCTGTGAAATCTATTCTTGTAATGTCTTTTCCGTACCAAAGAGTTTCAAGGACAGTTATATAGCCTTTGTTACAAGATAAATGTCCAGAATTCTTATGCTTTTCCTTAAGGTTCTCCTCGAATGAACTTATATTAAATTTGTTCATACTAATCCTCCATAATAGAAAGGGGAGTACTCAAAATGAATACTCCCTGCCTCTAACATTATTTAGTTCTAATTGGTGTAATTAGATGTACCTCTGAAGCTAAAGTATCGTCAGCCCCAGTGATAATAATAGGCTTATCTTTAGCTACATAATTAAAATTAATTTCATCACTCTGTAACGCTTTAAGCGAATCCATAACAAACATTGCATCGAACGTTATATCGAATTCGTCTTGCATGCCTTCAATTGCTTTGTACTCAACCTCAATTGTTCCTTTTCCGGATTGGCTTGATAAACTCTCCAAAACTGCTACTCCGTTTACATGAAGATGAACAGTAGGGCGTGTATTATCAGCTGCGAGTGATACTAAATCCAATCCATTAAGGAAGCTTTTTCGTTCGATTGTCATCGTAGTGTCTGACTCGATCTGCAGTAATCTTTCTACTGCAGGATAATTTCCTTGGAAGAGCCTTGTGATGAAACTCGTATTACCGCTTTTAAACATGACAGATTGCTCGTTTTGAATATGAAGTTCAACTGTTCCTTCATCATCAAAAACCTTTAACATGCCATCTAAAGCTCTTGCTGGCACTACAACATTGAAGTCTGTACAATCCTGTTCTATTTGCACTTTAGAGAGACGATGGCTATCTGTCGCGTAAAGAGTTAGTAAACCCTCTTTTGTACCAAATTGAACACCCTGTAACATAGGACGTGCTTCTTGTGTACTTGCGGCAAAGATAGTCTTATTTACAATAGACTTGAACTGTTGACTACTTAAACTGATAGCTGCCGAATTCTTTTCGTTATCCCGCAATGCAGGGAATTCGTCAGCGTTAAGACAATTAAGATTAAATTCACTTCTCCCTTTCTTTTTGAACTTTATCTTCAATTTATCTCCATCTTCTGTTAAGTAAATAGTTGCTGGTGCTTTCTTAACTATATCGAGTACTTTTTTAGGCAGTACTGTTTTTCCTGCTTCCGTAACTTCTATACCTTCTTCAACAAGTATAGTGTGCTGAATGGTTTCTGTAGAATCGCTGCCAGTTAAAACAATCTTTTCGTGGTCAACGTCCATTAGGATCCCTTGTAGCACTGGTATAGAATTCTTGTTAGTAACAACCTTCGTTACTTTTTGTAGACCTTCTAATAAAATGCTTTTTTCAATCGATAGTTTCATATTTTCTTCCTCCAATGTTTGATGTAAATAAAAAAACAGAAGATTTATCTCCTGTTCACCCTTAGAAGCAATTACATTGCATGCTTTTTATTGTTGTTATACTCCGTTTCAGCTATCTCAAATATCTGCTTAACCTCATCATTGGTAAGTTGAAATAAAAGTGAGAATACGTTAGTTACTTCTATTTCTGGTTTGATAATTTGAGCATATTTAAGAACTTCATCTAAGCTAGTTTCAAATTTATTAGCAGCCATACAGATGTTGTATAACGGTCTTAGTGCTAAATAATATTTTTTCAGTTCGGCTTTAGAAGCTTTATTATGAATGTAATCAATTTGATTAACATTCAAATTCTCTGTAATATTGTTTGCTCTATTAAAGATCCTGACGCTCAACTTTGGTTTGTTTGATAACCCTAATTTGTATTCATAATCATTGAGGCCTTCAAATATCTTTTCTAACTCTTGATCACTTTCATCTCTAGCAGGTGGTTCTATTGGTGCTTTAGCTTTTTGTGATTTAACAGGCACTTTATAGTAGCCTTTAAGGTCTTTCTTTTTATCTTGGAAATAGTTATATTCCCCATTATTACCTCTTTGCGGAAGTAGCTCGGTAGAAACGAGACTTTCATCGTAAAGGTATCTACCGATGCCCCATTTGTTTGCAGCACGCTTGAATGCATTACTCATACCGCCTTTTACTGATTCAAAATCAGTACGAGGAGCACCATCCCATTTTATTCTGGATTGATCTTGTGTAATCCAAATTCGTATTCCACATTTAAAACCATCATTTATTTCTTCATAAATGTCTTCCCAACCATCAATACCTAATATAGAATCTAGTCTTTTCATAATTGCTCTACTATCTACATATGCTGCTAAGTTCACATACGTTTTGTTATTCCTTTTGAATGAGTTTAATACTCTCCAACCCAGTTCATCATCTTTAAATGGTTTTTTAAATTCCTGTTCAATACTTGCAAAGTCTAAATTATCTCCCATGATTTCTTTGCACCCTTTCTGAATTTATTATTCACGTCTTTTAAACGCAAAAAAGCCCTTGAGGATACATAGACGGGATATCTATGAACCTCAAAGGCTCCGTAACGTGTCATTAATAATGAAACAGCTAACTCAAATGAGTTGCTTAAAAAGATTAAAAAAAGTGAATATAAGGCTAGTATAGCCCATTCGTAGCAATTGCTCAATTATTTTTCCGATTTCACTTTAAATTGTGCTATAATAATCTCAAATTATAAACGAAGCGAAAACCGCTATAATCCCAAGAAAAGGGATAATAGCGGTTTTTTTATTTTAAATTCTGGCACAAGGGTGATAAAGGTGAATATCAATAGCTTTAATGAAATCAGCACAATAGAGGACGATATTGAGAGATTGATTATCCTTAGAAAACGTTTAGGTAGAAGTCAGTATCAATTCGCAAAAGATCTGGGATTCTCCGCAAGTTACATAGGGCAGGTAGAAAATCGCAAGTTTCCTTTTACTCCTCAAATTAGAGAAAGAATTAACACATATATAAAACAGGAGAGAATCAGAAATGAAGAAAATCTCTTTAGCAATATGTGACAATACATTACTCAATATTGTTCGCAGCGAATTCGGCGCGGTCATTGAAGAGCTTTCTATCTCAGTCATTGAAGAGAAAATCGATGTATCGAAAGTTGAATGTGATTTTCTGGTTACTGATGAAAAGTATGTGTCTGTTGAGGATTACAAGAAGTTACAATTTGCAAATGCAACTTGTTTAATTCGGAGTACACAAGACAATGTATTGCATGAGATAAAGCCTGGACACTTGATATTTAATGATGTTAAGGCATTTGTTGCCTGGATACGAAAACATGGCTCTAATGTCTTTGAAATCGCTAATGAAGAGAAACAAGAGAAACCAGAAGTAAATGACACTGAGAATGATTACAACCCTGTAGAAGTGGGCGATCCATACCCTGATATAGTTGATGACAGTATGTCTAGAATGATAGAAGAAGAGGGTAAGAAATTAATTCAAGAAAACAATGATACGACAACTGAAGAAGAAGAGATTGATTTATTATCTGAACGCTCATTACTGATAAGGAGAAAAGCCTTTAACAATGGAAATTGGGATAGAAATAAAACCATTGGTATTTGGTCTCCTCTACACCGTATCGGTGTAACAACTTTAGCAGTTAATTTCTCTATTTATTTGGGCATGTACAATATTCCTTGCGCTGTGATTGAAGGGCTTACTCAAAAGCAATTATTGAAGAGCATGCTAATGAGATATACAAAGACCCCGGATAACTGGAATTCATTTATACAAGTACTAAATCATCCAGAGAAGCACCCAAGCTCCGTGGAGTGGCAATTTAAAGGAGTACATTGGCTCCCACTAGATGATGAGGATGCAAAATCAACTTCATGGAGTAAAGAGCATATAAAACAATACATTAATACTCCGAAGTACTTTGATGTCACTATAGTAGATTTACCTACTGGTGAAATGGCTAATCATACGCTTGATACATTAGAATACCTTGATGAGATTTGGATTCTTGTCGATGGTTCCTATCAACAGATTCTTGCTTGGAAGAACTACATCAAAAATACCATAAGTACCTATAACCTAGATGCCAAACTCATCTTTATAAAGGACTTCCCATTCGTACGTAGTGATGATTTGGCCAAGCAATTAGGCATCCCTTTACTTACAGCAGTTCCGGATTTGACGGAAGAGATATATAAAAATTATCTCGACAAAAAGCCTTTAATAGAAGTACAGCAGGTACAAAATGAACTAAATCCAATTTTTCATATATTAGCATCTGACTTACTTGGAGATGACTACGCTAAGAACAAAAAACCAGGACTATTCAAACGCCTTCAGTCTTTTCTGCAGCCTAGTGGCTCTTGATAAGCGAAAATTTTAAAGGTATGATTATCTTGAAACTTATCTTTTTATTTTCGTTTGCAGCAGTTAGCTTGCAGGTTCTTTAAACTAAACTTATCAAGTGGTCCTTGGACTAGTGATTAACACATTAATGTGTTGTTCTCTATTCTTAGGACCACTTTTTTTGTGTTTATGGAGAACAACGGTGATAGAAAGATAGCTTTTATCAAACAAAGTGAGGAGTGTACAAATGAAAGAATTACGGAGAACAAGAATAAAAGGGTGGTACGAGTTCACTAAGATTGCTTGCCCGGTATGTGGTAAAACAGGTGCATGTATGCAACATAAAGATGGAAATATGGTCGCTTGTATAAGAGTTGAAAGTAATAAATACTTCAGTAAAAATTCTTCATTACCTTCGTACCTTCATTATCTTAATGAAGATCAACGAAGACAAAAAATCGACGATAAGCAGGTTATCGAGGTGAGTGAACCAAAAGCTGATGAAGATACTCTTCACCGCGTATATTCAGAGCTAATCAATTGTCTAACCTTAACAAATGAACACATACAGCACCTTACCTCTCCTGAAAGAGGGTTAAGTCTCAATCAGGTACAGGAAAGAGAATACCGCTCATTTCCGGACAAGCCTTGGGTCGTTGTTAAAGAGGTTCAGAAAAGATTAGGTATAGACGACTTCAAAGGTGTGCCTGGCTTTTACGAAGCACAAGGTAAGTATGGTAGCAGCTATTGGACAATTAGCGGCAGATCAGGAATATTGATTCCTTTTAGAAATACTCGGCAACAGATAGTGGGATTTCAATATCGATTAGATAATCCACCTAATGACGTGAAAGTGGATCAAAGGTATCCTGGCTTAACAGCTGAAGTCATAGAGCAGCCGAATGTTGTGCGTATTTATAAAGATAATGAACTCCTTTATGAAAAGACATTTGAACTGGATAAGGGTGTTTTTATCTATGACAATATTTCTGAAAAGGATTTAAAGATAAAGGATATTCTTGGGTCAGTAACATTGAAAAAAGGTAACAGATATTACTGGCTTAGTTCTGCTAATAAACCAAAAGGAACAGGTTCTGGTGACCCACCACCTATTCACGTATCACTACCTACAGGTATCCGGAAAAGAGGAGAAAACGGAATTCAAGCAAAATCTGTTTGGCTATCCGAAGGTCCTCTCAAGATTGATATTGCTTCAGATAAAATACAGGAGATTCTTACAGAAAGTGAGCTTAAAGAATACGGCAATATCTTTTTAGGGCTTCCTGGAGTTAACGCATGGCAAATGGTTTTACCGCTATTAGAGGACATGCGTGTAGAGGTAATAAATTTGGCTTTTGACGCGGACGTAGTAAATAATCCATACGTTAGACTTAATCTTATGAAATGCGTAAAAGAGCTTAAAATCAGGGGTTACCATGTTAATATGGTTATATGGAACGCAGAGGACGGTAAAGGCATAGATGATCTATTTATTGGACGTAAGAAGCCGAATATTAATGCCTTATTCTAAAAAAGAAATTTGTAGGAGGAACAAATATGAATAATCCTAGAGTATTTATTGGTTCTGCAGCGGAATCTTTAAAATATGTGACTGCAGTACAAGATCATCTGGAACATACAGCTGAAGTGACCCCTTGGAATAGTGCTTTTGATTTTCAGAAATATCCAATGGATGACTTAGAGAAACAGTTAGAAACTAATGATTTTGCAGTGTTTATATTATCTCCAGATGATATTGTAAACATGCGCAATGTTAATTATAAAAAGACTCGTGATAACTCAATGTTTGAATTAGGATTGTTTTGGGGCAAACTTGGAAGGGAACGAGTATTCTTTTTACATCCAGATTCAACTGCTGAAAGTGATTATAAGTTGCCTTCTGATTTTACAGGTCTAACTACAATGGCATATAAAAATAGAGAAGACGATAACATAAAAGCAGCAGTATCAAAACATTGCGGTTATATAAATGAGAAAATTGTTGAATTAGGTAAGATAAAAAAGCCGGAAGTGGAACTTATGGAAGAGCTGGAAAGAATTAAAGCAGATACTGATCCATTTATTAAAGCAACATTGTTTTATACTCATTTAACGGATAAGTTATTTAAAGGTGAGCAAGATAAGATGGATATACTTTCTACATCGTTTAACCATAACTATAAAATACCTGATGAATTAACGAAAATGCATTATAGCCTAGATGGTACAAGCATTTGGGAAGCAAGCCCAGAAGGTATTTCTCAAGTTGCAGGTAACGTGGGTATAGGTGGTCACTATGATTTTGATGTAGATTATCAAAGTCAAATCATGGTTATTGAATGCTTTAAGGATAAGAAAGAAAAATATACTTTGTATAAGGACTCAGGTCTTACTAAGACGTACCTAATATGCTATCATGTAGCTAAGAAGTTCGTTTTGACGGTCCATATATCGGGAAGTAAAGAACTAAGCCAAGAACATCTTGACAGTTTAACAGACTACAATAATGATGTAATTGCAATTGTTCAGAGATTATTAAATGAAAGTGGAGGTGGAGAACAATGAGCACAATTAAAAAGTTTGAACCAAAAAAACTGTATAGTGCTGCTGTTACACCTGAAGAAGCGAAAAACAAAAAAGACGATAAAAACGTTGGTGTTCTTGTTTACTCTAAGAAAGCTGAATACATTCATCCTCTAGATCGGTTGAAGAGAGCATAATATATAGAAGCTGCAGATTACTTTATCTGCAGCTTTTTTAAATTACTCTATCAGTAAACATTATCTATGACGTAGTAGAATCAATAGTGGCAATCCTTCTTCTAATTACTCTTCAATACTTCTAATTTAAGACTCCTTATTACGCACATAGTACTTCCGCACTTATAACGGTTGAAAAAAAAGATATAAAAATATCGAATATGAATAATATACTTATATAAGATTTAAAGAAATTAAAGGACATTAAAAGAAATTGTGAAATGAAAATCATTAAAAAGCCTTTTATAGAAGGGTTTCGGTGGCTATTGTACAAATGAAATATTACTTAGTTGTTATGAAAAAATATATTTCTATTGTTTTTTTGTCTATAGTTACTATTAATTTATATATATTCTGAATTATTTTCTTTATATTTGATAAACTGCTATCTCTTTTGATTTATTTCTTGAAGTTCCAAAAAAAGGAACTAAAGTTGATTTCTTGTCACTGCAGAATCATTATTAGTTCCTTCTTCTTATTAAATTATTATTGGAGTAGCGAATAATACAAAATTTAAGCATGACAAATAAAGGCCCTTATTTACTCAATTGCACCTTTTCACTAGTAATGAAATGTTTTATGGAATTGACAGGTGTACTTTCTAATTCATCTAATAGCATAGATCTGGTTTGAGAGTAGTTACCTTTAATTATAGTTATTATTTCATCAAGAGCCTGGCTTAGTTTGGCCAGACCAAATTCAGAAATGAGTGAGCTTTTCTGTTCATTAGAAATAGGCCTTATTTTCGTCTCCAAGAAGAAAAGATCAAATGCAGAATCTGCTTCTTTAATTTCTTCTTGGAGTGTAAGGCGGCTGTTTTTCTGTTTATGTAGCTGGAAAGATACAATGAATCTACTTTTTAGCTTCTGAAGTTGCGTTGGAATCGACTCAGTGCTTTTACTTAATGATTCTACGATCTCTTTCTCTTCTAATGTCTTAAAACTGAACAGAGTACTTAAATACTTGAATGTCTTTTTAATATTAGCTTTGAATACATAGTATTTTGGTAAAATACCCTTAAGGTCATTATATGTAAGATAAGCTTTTGAGTTTTTGCCGACATTTACTTCTTTTTCAAACAAATAAAAAGATCTGCAAGCAATGCGCAGCTCATTTACGTTTAAAAGTCCAAGAAGTTCTATCATAGCTTCTCTTTTGATAGTGGTGTAACCAGTTCGGGAGTAATATTTAGTTTCTTCACTTTCAGAACCAGGATTAACGCTTGTCAAAGAGCCTCCTTTTACAGGGGAGGTATAGAGATCCAAAAAGTTTTCACGATACTTAGAAAGCTTAATGCATACTAAATTAGACCATAGCTCAGTTCGTTCAATGAGCTGCAGCGCTTCAAAAGTTCTGTTATTATTCTGAACGGTTTTTGTAGAACATCCTATGTATGTAGCCAATGTATCAAGATGGATAACTCCAGCATTACCTTCACTATCAGATAAGGCCATGTATGCTAACATTTGCTTGATCATACTGCGGCTCCATTTAACAGAGATCCATCTCTTTGGGATATGAAATGCGTGTTGCTCGTAAATCTTCTTACCGTTCTTGTCTACTGCATTCTTATTAATACCGGAGAAGACGATTAACCACTTATTTGCTATAGGTGTATGATTTCTGAATTCTAGTTTCAAAGCAGCCGCCTCCTTGGATAATTAGTAAAATGTAGTAGTATAGTTACCTCTATTAACCATTTATAATAGAATTCAATCTTGAGGTCAAAATTGCAGAAACTCCCGATTAAAAGCAGAAACTTTGTAGAAAAGACTTTTATAAAAGCATAAAATAGAGTGAAAAGCAGTGTAGAATTTCCCGAAAGAAAATAGAGATTTTTAAGAGTGCGCATGGTTGCAGACTTGAAAAAAATTTCAGTTTATAAAGGTGTAGAAATACCCGAAGATTTACAGAGATTTATGAAGAAATAGAAACAAACTCTAATATGAGAAGCAAGATTATATAGAATACATGCTAAATTTGCAGAAACTCCCGATAAATTATCGAAAAAGCTTACACATCTTCTTGTGAATCAGAACAATAATCTTTTGTGAAATATAATAAAGTGTTGAATTACCCGAAAGAAAGTAGAATTAATACAGAAAGTCCCGATATATGATAGAGAAACTGCAGAAATACCCGAACATTAATAGAACTTATGTATAAATACCCGAAGAATAATAGAAGTTTCTAAGGTTATTTTTACTACATGCAGAAATACCCGATTACATCTAGAAGATATTATTAAATCTTAATAAAACAGCTCCCAAATGCGGTAGCTGTTTTTAATTTATGCTGTTAATAAATGAATTATCCTGGATCCTCATCTCATTAATTGGCCTTATATTTTATGTGGATATTTGTCTCGGATCTGACATCTGAATAGGTGTGTCTATTTTATACTCTTCCGCGTCTATTAAGAACTTATCGCAGAAAAAGTTATGATAGTTTGCTATCCAAGCATACTTTTTTAAAAGTTTATAGTTACTAGAGTAATCTGAAAGAGCAGCTGCCACTTTTTGTTTATGTATTTCGATAAGCCTTAGATTAAAGACTCCCCGATCCTCGTCCTTCGTAGCAATTAAATAGTTAAGAAACCATTCTCCGTCCATATCTTCAAGAATTTCTTCATAGAAGGGTGAACCAACTCCTCCATAGTACTCTGTATTAAAGCGCTTAATTAATTCCTTACTCTTGTTACTTAAAACAACTCTGGGGAAAACAGCTACTTCTGATTCAAGAGTATAAGTCTCAAACAGTTCGGGCCCAAAGACAGTCTCTTCATCCATAAAATGTTTACCATTACTTATGCCCCCCCTGATAAAGAAACCATCTAAAGCAAGTTGAAGCTGATAATTTGCTATGTTTACAAATGTCGTGCCTAACTCAGTTTCCCCATCTTCTAAGATAGGCCAGCCTATTACAATATTATCTGTAAATACTTTTACTTTAGCTGGTAAGGACGGGTCCGGCGTAATTGATCTTTTAGCTTTTCTAAGTGAATTATGGAGATTTCTCAAAAAATCTTCCGCGGTATCTCCATTATTTTCTTTTAACGCATTCTTACCTAATGATTTATATCCTAAGATATCCATAAAGCATACAACGGAGTTTATAAGACTTGGTTGATTCGAATCATATTCACGACTCATTCATTTACCTCCATTTATTATATATTCTACATTTTACCACTCAATCGAATGATAATTTAAACAAAATAGGATTGATCTTATGCGATCAATCCTAACCCCATTATCTTCCTAATATCATTGCCTCACTGGAAGAATTTAAATCGAGCCGCTTGCTATTCATATCTTGTAGTTCTCTTTTGTTAAGTGGGTGGCATGTAACAAAAAATGACGTGTTTGTATATCGCTTGAAATCCTTAATAATAAAGTCTTTGTGTTCAATTTCTACTAGAGCAGCCTCAATCTCATCGAAGTTTTCTTTTTTACTTCTCTTATTAAACCGAATCGAAGAGCTGAGATCGTTCCAACTTAACTCAAAGGAAATATCTTCAGAATCAGATTTATAGCTTAAGATACGCTCTTTTTGAATGATAAAGGAGAGGTGATAAGCTAAATCATTCTTTAATTCTTGTATCTTTTTATTGTAGATGCTGACGTATTGCTCTTTAAGAATATTATCGTAAACACTATCGCTTACATAAGCCATTAGATACCATCGGTCGTTGTTACCTTGTTCCCTTTCAATTGTCATTTCAGAGAATAGGGACCGCAACCTAACAGAATCTCCCTCGCGTTGAGCTATTCTAAAATAGCCTAGTCTTAGCAGCCTCTCCGTTAACTCTTTATATGATTTTTGGCTTTTATCATTAAAATGGGTATCCAATAGTTCCGAGAGATAAACTCTAATGCGGCGATTCTTTTGGAAGTTCTTATCTCTTCTATTGATCAAATCAATGAAGATTTTAGAATCGAACATATCTGGAGTTTTAATATGTTTATTAAAACTTTCAATCATTTCTGCATCTACAACTAAATTGTAGGAATCGTCGAGCTCAAATGCTTTTTTCTTGTGTACTTCAAATAGGGTTCTGCCATCTTCTGATAGGGTTGTTTCAGTATTTAAAGGTGATTTTCCTTTCTTAGCAACCCCCCAGTATGGATGTTCTAATGCAGAAGTAGGGGCCTGTTCAACAAACTTCATTGATTCCTTATATTCTTCTTCATCAAATACTAAAAGACCATCCTCAATGCCGGTAGGAGACAATGAATGGAGATTTTCTTTTAACCACTGACCAATGATTAAGATTAAATCAATCTCTACAGATGCGGTTTTTTGATTACTAGTTAAGTCACTGAAGAAAGGATATTCAACTAACATGCTTTCTTTATTACGGTACCAGTTATCTAGTTCATTAATATACTTAATAATGGCCGCATCAGCACTCGGTTCTTTGAACATCATCTCAAATCCGGATTTACCCTTATCATCCTCGTAATCTTTCATCATCTTATAAATATCTGCTAAGTGCCGCGCAAATCCCTTTCCAGGATTGTTGCTGCCGCTCCGATATTGGTCATAACCGGATCTCACTCTATCGGTCCAACTTTTCTTCCGTTTTATAAGTTTGTTATGTTTATGATAATAAACAACTGAATCCGGATCCTTATTATCGAAGTAATCTTCAAATATCCTCTTTACAACAAATTCTTCATCTTCCCCGAAAAGTTGTACAAGTTTATCTTTAAGAAGTGCGTACTTAGGAGACGTGTTTATGCCCTGATATATCAGATAAGGAAGTTCTACCATTAAACATCACTCCTTTATTTATCTACACTTAATTATAGCAAGGAAACCACTTATAACATAGGATATTGTAGAAAACCACAATTTTACAAAAAAGGCGAATTAACGTTGCTTTTTGCCAAAATATCTTATAACATTACTATTAGTTAGACAAAGCAATAACTACATATAAACGGGACACCCCGCACTATTAAGAGATGAATTAATCATTTCTTATAGTTGCGGGGTTTTTTTGTTTCCGAAAGATGGAGGTGATTAAGAGATGAACAGTCTAACTTCAAAAAAACCTATGCTAACTAGAGCGCTTGTTGCTTTGGTTATGGTGGCAGCTGTTTTTGCCTTAATGTCAATTAACCCAGATATTGCTTCCGCTAATGCATGGGAGAAAGCTGGTATCACACCAGATGGTGACGTAGAAAGCAGTGGAGTTTATGACGATCTTAGCAGTCTTGTAACTATAGTTATAGTTTTTGGTGGGTTCTGGGTATTACTTTGCTTGATTTTCGCGGGTATGAAACTTTCCAGTTCACAAGGAAATCCACAAAACCGTACTGCTGGAATGATAGGTTTAGCTTTTGCTGCTGTTGGAGGACTTGTAATCTACAAAGCGTATGACTTAGCTGGGTGGATCGCAGGATTCGGAGCTTAAATTTCATAACAAAGAAATACACCCCTCTTATATCCGAGAGGGGTGTATTTATAGAAGGAGATTTGTATGAGTCGAAAAGTGACGGTTCCAATTGATATGGCCAGTGAACAAAAAGAAATCCTGAGTCTTATAACTAAAAGACAATTAATTTATATGATCGTTGGAGCTATTGTAATTTATTCATACATAGCACCTGTATATAATCTAGCACCTAATATGATAGTTGGTGTAATTATGTGCTTAATGTCATTAATACCTACTGCGGCATTGGTGTTTCTTTTGGGATTTTACAAAAATAAGAAATATGGAATGAATTACGACTTTTATTTAATTGTCAGGATAGCGTATAAAAAGCAACTTGGTGTTTGGCGCAAAGGACCTAAATAAAGGAGGAAGAAAATGCGAGACGTGCTAGTATTCATTGGGTTTGGAATAGGGCTATGGATATTCTACAGAATTGCTATGAAAGAACCCATAATTCCTTGGGGTGAAAAAAAAACTCGTGAGAATAACAGGTTCAAAAAGAAAAAAACCCCTAATAATAAGAGCAATATTGACTTGGACGAAGAGCCGCAACCATTTAAAGATCTCTTTAAAGATTTAGAAGGAATACAAGGCCACATGCTTCGCTACACAGATGACACCTTTGTCATGATAGCAGAAGTAGAGCCAGTAAATTACTTCTTGTTAAGCCAGGCAGAGCAGGAAGCCATTGATGTAGTTTTCGAGCGATGGTTAGCTCAAACAAATTATCGGTTCCAAATATATTTGCAAAACAGGTATGTAGATTTATCAGATCAGATTGAATCAATGCGGAAAAGTATGGAGGATGCGGAAGATTTAAGTGAAAACGCCAGAGAATACGCCAAAACTATGGTTGAGGATTTAACAGAGTGGCAACGCATAGCGCCACGCTTCGAAACTAAAAGGTATCTATTAAACATATATCAAGTGAAGTCAAATGACATTTCTGCTGATAACAAAGATGAGTTGGAGCAAAAGATAGTAGATAAGGCGTTTTCAGAACTTTCGCGTAGATATTTTGCTGCTAGAAACCAACTTAGAAAAGCACGAATAGACGTACAACTACTAACTAGTGAAGGAATTACAGAAGTTCTCTATCATGCATTTAATAGGAAAAGGGCAGTCAAATCAAGATTTAAGGATTTTGGACCTAATGAGATGCTGTCACTATTCGTCACATCAGATCAAGATGACATACGTGTAAACCTTGTAAAGGAGGGACTAGAAGATGAAGCTGTTTCAGAAGAAGAACGTGATGAAGAAGACAAAGCAAGCTAATCCTAAACAAAAAAAGAACTCGACTGAGGAGAACACACAGACCCAAGTCGATCAGAAGCCGACTTTATGGGACATCATTGCTCCGGATGGAATGACGATAAATGCAGAAGACTATGGTGTCATCAAGCAATCAATGGGTACTAAAACTTATTTTAGACCTTGGTATGTACCACGAGATGGATATCCTCGTAAACTTGCAACAAACTGGTTGTATTCTATCACATCAAGCGGTGAGGCAGATACAATGCTTGATATTCACAAAATATCAAAAACAGATGCGATGAGAATGCTACAAATCCAAATGACAATGTTGCAGTCCAACTATTCATTCCAGATGAAAAGGGGCAACATCGACCAAATCAAGGACTTAGAGACAAAGATGCACGATACTGATGTTCTTATGGGAGAGATTCAATTCTCTGAGAATGATCTGTTCTATGTTTCAACTATGGGTGTGTTATACGCCAATAGTGAAAAAGAATTAAATAACTATAGTGAAACACTTGAAGATGAACTCTCCGGCAATTTCATAAAAATGACTACTACGTGGAGTCGAGTAAAGAAAGGATTCTATAGTGTTTTACCTATAGGTAAGAATGAGATTCCTGACTCAATGAGAAACGTTGATAGAAGAGCACTTTCTACTTTCTCTCCTTTTATTAGTGGGAGTGGAAGATACAACGGCGGGGTTCCGCTAGGTAAAAATCAAATTACTGATCAGCTTGAATTCATCAACAGTTTTGGAACAGAAGAAGACCGCCCCCAAAACTATAACGTAGGTATAACTGGTATCCCAGGCTCCGGAAAATCTTTGGCAATGAAATTGAAAATTGCTAGAGAAATGAGTGGAGCAAATGTATGGTCTACAATCATCGATCCTGAAGGCGAATTTACCATGCTAACCAAAAGATTGGGTGGTATTAACCTCAATGTCAATGAAGAAGCAGATATTTGTATTAACCCATGTTCAATTAACTTTACAGATATACCGATGGAAGATGATGATGAAGAATTAGATTGGTTGGAGACAGCTGATGATCGGGAGATAGTCCAAAAAGGCGAGAAGACCTTTATTCGTTTTGTACCTTTGCGAGAGAAACAGAATGAAATTCTAAGCTTTTTTGATATTATCGTTCGCGGTAAGAATGGAGAAGAAGGTGGATTAGATGTTTTTGAAAGAAACTTTCTTGAAGAATCCATTAAATATGTATTCGAAGAGCAATTAGAAATTACATCTCACCCTGCTTCTCTATACACAGATGATGTTAAAGAGATTGACGGTATTCTTACACAGTCAAAGGTTAGAAAGCCTGAACCTACCATATCAGATGTTTATAACTACCTTACTACTAAGTACGCTAAAGATAGGAAAGCAGGGCGGCTCATTGCTGCTATTCGTCCTTTCCTACGTACAGGGTCAAAACCAATTTTCGATGGTCAAACGTATCTTGGTAAAGGTGTAACACAGACATTAAACACGTCTAGATTAATCAACTTTAACATTAGCCAGATGGAAGAAGGATTCTTACGTCCAATCGCTTACCATGTAATTCTAAACTATCTTTGGGAGTACTTTGCCAAGAACAGTGAAAATGCTACGAAGAAGAAATACATATACGCGGATGAACTTTGGCAGTTTATTGATAATGAACAAACGGTTTCGTTCTTTGAGAAAGTTGCAAGGCGCGCCCGGAAGAGGAACTGTGGATTATGCTGGGCAACTCAGGATTTTGTTCGGATCTTAGAAAACCCAAAAGCAAGGGGTATACTTTCCTCTACATTCACAATTTTGTTCATGCAACAGAACAAAATTGATCTCGAAAAAGTTAAAGAGAATTTCGACCTAAGTGATGGAGAGATTGGAATACTCTTTGGTAATCCGGACAAGGGTGAAGGTATTTTAAGAAGTGGAAAAAGTTCGGTGTGGCTGAAGACTAATCCAAGTGAAGAAGAGCTGACATTTATTGAGTCGAATACAGCCGTTCTCGAGCAGTTATTGAAAAAAAGAAGAAAACTTAATTCCAGGAATGGTCAGGTGATGTAAAGTGCTTGATGGGATTGTAGATATTTTTAAAAGTCTTTTTGCCACTATGTACACTTGGACCATCGCACCGTTCTTAGAGCTACGTACCATTAAAGGTTTAATTTACGGAAGAGATGGTGATGTGGATCTAGCATTTGGCATCTTTAAAGAGGAAGAATTGACAAACATTTACACCCCCGGTATGAATATGTTTGTCGTTCTTGCTGTTAGCGCATTACTTATTGCAATAGCACTTGGAGGCATGAAAATATCATCTTCTGGTATCAACCCTTCAAATCGTACCTATGCGATTGAATTTATGAAGGACCTAGCGGTTGTAGGAATCGTGTTCTTTAATCTATCAACAATATACATGATAATATTTGGTGTTAACTATACTATAGTTGAATTGTTCTCTGGTGGCGGTAGCAACGAAGAAATAATGAAAGTAAAAGAAAGTGTTGAGGCTGGGGAAGATATAATAGGACAAATCATTATTGGTTTATGTTTGATTGGCCTTAGTATTTGGGCGAATTTCTACTATATGATGCGAAAGCTTACACTTATCATCTTTATGATAATTGGACCCTTAATGGTTGTACTATATTTAATACCACAAACGAAAAAAATGACAATGGCATGGTTTTCGGAGTTTGTAGGAACAGTGTTTGTGCAGTCTATACATGCTGCTTTGTACTGGATTATTGCGTTACTGGCTGCAGCCAATAACGGTCTAGAAACAATAATATTGTATGTAATCTTTATCCCTGTTTCGGAGTCCCTACGTTCATTATTAGGATTAGGTGGCGGCATGAACTCAGCTATGAGTAAAGCTGGAGCAATGTTTGGTATGTCTGGTCTTGCAGGAATGTATGGAGCAACCAAAGGAGCTTTAGAAGGTAAATCTGTAACTGGTGCATTAAAAGGTGCATATCAAGGTGCAAAAGATAAGATTGGTAAGTCTAAAGGCGAAAATGGAGAAACAGATCCTAGTACTCTTGCAGCAAACACTGGAACCGATTCTGGAAGTACTACCAGAGCTGAAAAAATGCTCAAAGCAGGAGATTTGATGTCCCGCGGTGGTAAAGCAGTATTTGGAGCGGCTGGTTCCATTGCTGGTTCTACCATGGGACCTTCAGGTAGTATCTTGGGTTCTACAATTGGGTATGAAGCGGGTGGTCTTGCCGGGGGCCTTGTAGGTAGATCAGGGGCAGCTGGCGCTATGGCCGTTGGCTCTAGGTTGAAAAAAGGATGGCAAGAGGGTCTGCAAACCGCTAAGGACAAAATGGATCCCTCCAAGTCGGACGAACAGCTTGCTGAAGCAATAGCAGAAAATGATACTACTAAATGGGCAAATGCTAATAAAGAACAATTTATGAATGACCTGAAAGAAAAGTTTCCGGATTCTCATGAGTCTAGTCTAAATCAGCGCTGGGATGAAAAACTGGGTGAGAAAAAAGCAGAACATCTAGCTAGTGCAAGAGAACAAGTTGGTAAGATTAGAGCAAATGATGGTAAATATGCTAATGCTAATTCTCTTTCTGCAGCTACCACTGATCAATTAAGCCAGGACTGGGCAAGTAAGAATAGAGAACAGTTTGCAGAAGATTTCGATAAGAATAATCCTGTAGTTCCTGGAATGTCTTCGAAAGATCTAGCAGATAGGGAAGAGAAAAAGGAACTTGAGTGGAATAATGCTGTTGCAAATAAACGTGAACAGATAGCAGGCATTTCGAAATCAACTGCTGGTCAAATGAGTAACGGCCTACCCGCTGAACAAGCTTTTATTAACAAATCGGATTACGCTAAAGCGGTAAGTGATCAAGTATCAGACATGAATAAGAGTGAATTTAAAGACAGGTTTATGAAAAATAACCCTGCTGCAACAGATGAGCAAGCAGAAGAGGCATTCCAATCAATAAATGGCGATAAGTCTTCTTATGCACAGGTCGCTTTAGCAGCTGTAAGTGGTCTTACTGCCGGTAAGAACATTGCTAGACAGTCAAAAGTGGCAAATGCCGACGATCTGGTAAATGCAACTACGGCCAAGTTGACTAATAACTGGGCGGCTAATAATAAACAAGCATTCATGGACAATTACGATAGGGAAAATCCTATCACAGAGAATATGACAGAACAAGAGAAGGCTACACGCACACAACAAAGAGATGCTGCATGGAATAATGCTGTTACAGCCAAATCCGGAAGCATTAAATCTATGGCAACCTCCGTGGCGGCTAACATGACAAGTGCAAATCTAGGAAACTCCTCATTAATTGACAAGAACAATTTTGCTAACGGCGTTAGTGAAGAGGTATTTAATGCTGATCAAGCAGAATTCAAAAAGAATTATAAGGCAAGTAATCCAGGTGCATCCGAGGAGGATGTTGAAATTGCTTTCAAAGAACATAATGGATCTTCTCGTGGTTATTTCCAAATGGCTAGAGGAGCAGCTGATTCTGTTAAATCAGGAACCTTATATTCTGGAAATCAAGTAAACACAGATTACTTAGCTTCTCAAATGGCTTCAATTAAAACTGGTGAAGCTAAGGCTAGTTTTATCAAGCAACAAGAGAAGCAGGGAGTCACAACAGAAGCTGCTGAACAAGCCTGGCAAGCACAAGAGCCAAATGCATATAAGCAGAACCTTAAAGAAGTATCACAACAAATACCTTCTCAAATACCGATTAATGGTGCTTTCAGTAATGTTAAGGCAATTAATGGTGCCGCAGCCATCGGTTCAGGGGTACTTAGTGGTGTCGGAGCTGCAACTGGTGTGAAAGATATGGCGACTTTTGCCAAGGATACAAAGCTAGGGAAGGTCGTATCATCGGGCATACAAGGCGCTGGCTTAGCTTATCAAGAGGCTGTAAACAATCCTAATTTGGCTACAAGTCCAATTACTAACACGTTTTCAGCTGTTTCGAATGGAATAAGTGGTGGGATAGCCGCTGCTAAGACGGAAATTGGTAACACTCATATTCCGCAAAACCTTCAACAAAGACAAGCAAATTATACAAATGCAGTTTCCTTTGTAGGTGGTGTTGTAGGTGGTGTTAGAGGCTACCAAGCCGCAAGTAAACTAGGAGTTCGTACAAACCCTTATAATGCAGATGTTAATCAGAAAGTAATGGAAGTATCTGAGGTTGAACATATGGCCCAGAAAACCCAAACACCTAGCGGCAATAAAGAAATTGCGAAGGGTGCAGTACAACTAGTCACAACAGGTAACAAATCATTTGTTCAAGTTAAGGATATACATGGTCAGAAACAAGTAGTATCTCGTTATGGTTCAGGAGATAGTTCACTTAAGAAAGGTGAAGTCGTATATCAAGACCTTAATGTTTCTAATGGAGCTCTTGTACATGATTCTACTCCATATAAATTGGATAGTACTGGTGGCAGAATAGAAACAGGGAGACCAATTAACGTCAAGCCTGCAAGCTTGTTAGCAAACAGAGCAGGTACGAATTCTAGTAAGCAACCATCCTTCCAAGAAGTACCTGCGATTAATCAGCAAGTCGATAGCGGTGAACTTTCTTATGCTGATGTTGTGCAAAACACTAAAGACATTCGTATGGTCGTATCTAAGGGCAGAAGCTATATGGTCGCCAAGGATAATAGTGGCCAAGAATTTAGAGTATCACCTTATGGTAAAGGCGATGGAAGATTAGATGCTGATGAAACTGTACAAATAAACTATTCAGTTGAAAATAAGAGGCTGGTCAGGGATTTAAATGCTTCCAGTCAAAAATACTTTACTTCAGCAAGACCAGAAGACCTTATAAAACCGGAAGAACTTCTTCCTCCTGTAGTGAACAATCGATTACAGAAAAGAAGGGATTATGAAACATTGCGTCATCAAAGTATGGGAGGAGCCATCTAATGGTTCTTCCTGTTAAACAAGATAAGAATTCAGAACAGAATTCAGGCGCTATAGATTTAGCAAAAGGATACGCAAAGGGTAAGGCAAAAAAAGCAGGAAAAAAAGTTGCAAAAAAAATTGCAAAAAAACTCGCTAAATTAGCAGCTAAAGCAATAAAGAAAGGAGCTCTAGTACTAGCGAAAATGCTATTGACTTTCTTAGGGACAATTGGTGCTCCGGCACTCATTGTAGTTGTAATAGTTATATTCTTGGTAATAGTTGTTTCTCTTTCTCTATCATTCTTCCTCGGTTCTGGAGACAGTTTAAATTCTGAAGAAAAGGATCTCCATGAATATATGGTTCAGAAAACAGAAGAGACAGTTGATATGTCTGATCCTTTACAGGCACCTTATAAATTGCCTATTGAGTTACTATCCGCAGTAATCCAAATTGATGGAATGGCAGGAGAAGATTATTACGAGCTTGTAAACAAGTTTACGGAAAGTTTAGCTCCTTCGTTCTCTTACAATGAATATAATGAATGGTCAGAAAGTAAGACACAAGTCTGTAGAAATGACAAGTGCGAAAAATGGAGTGATGTAGATAGGGAAGACAAATGGGTTACTAAGTTAACCGGTGTAGAGCATTGGGAAGGTGGAACTCACTTTGACCATGATGATTATATTACTGATTGGAAGAGTGATGTTGTATATAAGACAGAGCAAGAAGAATATATCGAGTATGAGACTGTTACTAAGACGGTTTCAACGAAAGTGCCCTATAGAGAAAAAGAATATGTTCAGCAAAAAGACGGGACTTGGAAAGAAGAGTATGTTACTAAGCACAAAGTTGTAAAGGAAACTGTAGAAGAAAGGGTTCCAGTTGAAAAAGTCCGCGATATAACAGTAAAAACCACAACGATGACTAGAAAACAGCGCTTTAATACCACAGAAACCACGACTCATGATTACTCAAACTTTGATAGTATCTTAAATTCATATGGGTTAGGGATTAATGATAAGCGTCTGATCTCAGCTAACTATGAATTTCAAGGATTTGATATTAGCTACTTAGAATGGCTCGAATCAGATACTAGCGCTGGTTTTGGTTCCGGGATATCTTACGACGGGACAATTGTTCCAGGAGAAGGAGTCCCAGCAGAGTACATGCCTATATATCTTGCTGCAGAAAAGAAATACGGTGTAGATTGGTATACTCTAGCTGCCATTCACTTTGTTGAGACAGGGTTTAGTACACATCCCACTATGGTATCTTCAGTCGGAGCTGTTGGGCATCTCCAGTTCATGCCTGCAACATGGGTCGGTTGGAAATATAATATAGGTGGCGGTCTTGTGAGCGCGGGTACAGACATAACCAGTTTAAGTGTAATTAAAGCTGGCGGCGGATATGGTGTAGATGGTAATGGTGATGGAAAGGCTGATCCTTGGCAGATTGAAGATGCAATACATACTGCTGCCAATTACTTGGCGGGAAGTAATTATGCAACCGATCAAAGAGGAGCTATCTACAATTACAATCATGCTAACTGGTATGTCGATAAAGTTCTTAAAAACGCTAATAAATTCAAATCACAAGCAACTTACACCCCTAATGGTGGTGGAGATGTACCACAAGTAACCTCTGGAACCTTTATGAGGCCGGCAACAGGTGATATCACTTCTACTTTTGGTCCTCGTTGGGGAACTTACCACAATGGGATAGATATTGGTGGCGGCGGTAGATCAAATGTACAAGTAGTGGCATCTGCAGATGGCGTAGTTGTTAAGTCATATCTTTCAAGTTCATACGGAAATACAATTATCATCCGGCACAATATAGAAGGAAAACAGTATGAAACTCTATATGCTCACCTAGCTTCGAGGAAGGTATCAGCAGGAGCTAATGTAAAAAAAGGACAGTTTATAGGTTACATGGGTAACACTGGACAATCGACAGGAATGCATCTACATTTTGAACTACATTCGCCAGCATGGAATTCCACCAAGTCTGGTAAATTAGATCCTGCAAAATATGTGCAATTCTAGGAGGTAATCATGAAAAGAAAGCTTGCTTTAGCTTCTATCGCTGCCTGGATGCTTATTATGATAGGGCTTCTTATATACTTCAATTTAGATGAAGAAGAAGACAGGATAAATATTAAGCAAGCGTCTGCTGACACACTAGAAGATATGCAATCGGTTATGGGGCAGGAAGAAGAATTGTATAAGTGGGCTGACGAAGAAAAGATTGGAGACGGCGGCCACATTCATTTACACAATGATGAAGTAGCAGAGAAGTATAATACAGTAGAAGGGGCCATTACATTCTTGTTTTCTGCTGTTACATTAAAAGATGAGGATCTCTTTATTCAAGCATTCGAGCCAGAGAGTCTTTCTAAGGATATATTCAATGGCGACTCTGTAGATAACAGTGAGGTAATCATGGATTTTATCCAGGCTATTTCGAAGGAGCAAGAAATAACTGATATTAACTTCATTCAGAAAGAAGGAGTCCTGGGTACTCTTAAAGATGAGGCGGCTGTTAAAGTGGTATACAGTGATCATTCTGAAGCTGAGATAAATTTGACTTTTAAACACTACAGTTCAAATAATCATGGTGATGATCTCTCGACATATCTAGTTTCTACAGCACCTTCTGAAATAGTTGCTCAAATCGAAAAAGACACCAACTAATTAGTTGGTGTCTTTTTTAAAGCATTTTTTAATTTAGTGATTTCAACTTTAGCTTTTTTCCAACTTCCAAAGTTTCTTATGAAGCTATAGCTGCTAGGGACTTTATTATCCCTAGCATATTTGTTCCAAGCCGCGATAGATGCTGAGCTAAATACTTTATAATGCTTGATGCTAATTTCTATAAGATCATCTCTCGTCAGGTGACTAATCTTATTCCTATTGGCCAATTTTAATATCTCTTCCCATGTAAAGTGTTTCCGCAAAGTTTTATACGCAGGTAGATTATTATCATGGGCGTATACGTCCCATTGTTGGCGGGACTCAAGGTTAGCTCCATGCTGTTTTAGTATTCTTACTATGTCTTCCTTTGTATAGAGGTCCGATCGCTTTGTTAAGATTGGCAAGTTTAATTCATGCTTTAGATTATTCCAACTACTGAATTTATCTATAAATATTTGTGATCGCGGAAGGGAATTTTTAGAAGCAAAATCATCCCATTTTCTACGTGAAGTGAGATGTTCCTTGTGCAATTGTGCTATGCCTAACAAGTCATTGTAAGTGTATCCATACTCCAGACTAACACCACAAGCTCCCTTAAAGTCTTTCCAGGAGCCAAATTCATTTATAATCGTCGAACTAGATGGTAAATCTAGTTCCTTAGCAGATGCGTTCCAATCCCTTACAGTACCGACTCTAATATTAGAGTCTTTCACTTGTTTGATTATTTTTTTTTGTCTTTCCGATTCCATTAATATCCCTCAATGTTCTCTAATTTTTCACCCTTCCCAGACGAATCTTATAATGCTCTGGTTAGGTACTTTTTCGTAATGCTTTAGTTCTTCTTTTAAGGTATTGAAAGACTGTTGATCTAATCCATTTCCTAATTCATATTTAATTTTATCCATGCCCTTATAGAAGTTATTTTGTACTACTTTAACATAACTTTTGTACTGTTCATTTTCCATGTAAATAGAGAAAGCGTTCATTAAATCGGGGATATTACTAGCTTTTACAAAGTCTTTAAAGCGATTGGAAGCAAATTTCTCTACATCAATATCATTAATCCTTGAATTGACTTCTATTTCCGCTACAAAGGCATCAGGAACCCGAGCATAAGATGGTATCTTGTCATTCACATGGTTATATCTGTGTACATTCAGTCGTTTACAAAAAAGTTTGTTATGAACATCACCGTAGATAGAAACGTCAAATGGCCGGGGCAATAATGCATATAAATCTTCTTCATGAGTAACACCTAATAGAAAGAAATTATCACTTATAGTAGGGAGACGGTTCAAGTATGATTTAGCTTCTTCAAAGGTAATTGCATTATCTTCACCCTCAGCACACTTATAAGTCAGAAGCTCATCTACTATAGTTGTTGGTGCCAATTCCGTTTTTTTGATATTCGGGATAAACAACTTCAAAAAGAAGTTCAAAATAATTAATGGTGATAGTAAAACCCCAAGCATTGCAGTCATTCCATATGTACCTAGCTTACTTGAAACAAGACGATGCAGTATAGCGAAGAATACAAGAGCAGGGAATGTAATGAGAATTAGCAAGAAGTATACCGCTACTATAGCAAAGAGGATCTTGTATCCGGATAGCGCGGCATCTCCTGGAGTGACTAAACCTATATTCGTTAAGGCGCTACTTATACCGGTTAATCTAAAAATTGGTGATATATAGTCCCATGCTGCCACTATAATTATAGTGATAAATATTGCAGCTAAACCGACTAATCCCGTTTTACGACCTCTATAGTATTGTAAAGCGATATCACCTAAGTGTAGCAATGTATTCATTGACATCATCTCCTATTATTAGTAAGATTATTATAACATTAAATACTAAATAATGCACCAATCATTATTGGTGAAGGAGAGATAAAATGAAAGTTAAGCATCATAAAAGAAAAAATAAGAATCTCCTATTATTTAAGATAATAGATCCAGTTGCTTTATTTATATTCTTCATTCTGTATATAAGTGTTATTTTATTAATGAATAGATTAGTTTTTGAGGTATATAACCCTCTGTTTGATCTAGCTATAGGTTTGCTAGGCTATTTGCTAATTCCAGACCTTTGGGCAAGAACTATAGGAAATTTTTATCTGAAGAGAGTCTCGAGAGGTTATAAGGATAAATTAGAGGATTCTGTAATCATCCGGTACACAAATAACATATCCGAAGATGATTTAGAATTATATAGAAAAAGTGGCTACATTCGAATTAAAGGAGTAGAAAACGCAGCAACAAATTACGTAGCAGATTTTGATCTGAAAAGGGAACCTTTTATATGGTTCCACTTATGTAAAAAAGGTGAGCAGCCCTCAAGAGATTCACTCCTATTCAATCATTTGCACGAAATGAGACCTAGGAAATACAAAATTACAATAAATCCAAAAGAACTTAATCGCGATAATGTCTATATTAGGCCAAGTAATAATAATGTTGCTTATAGAGGGGATATCCTTGTAACAGGAGAGATTGAAACAGAATTTGATTGGTCAATAAATAGTAAACTTCATTTATTGTACCTACTTAAAGGACTAGTAATTGTATTTCATCCTTATTATCATCTGATGCGTACACATCAATTTATAGGCACGCTGATTAATATAAAAGACAAACGGATTAAAAAAATAGATCCAGGTATAAAAACGAGCAAAATATAGAAATAAATCTTAAGGCGGAAAATCGAATGTCTAATATAACATCTTGGATACTTATAGGAATTGGTATATACATCTTATGTGGAATTTTATATGCTTCATGGTCAATGCGCATAGCTGATGGCGTAGTAGGTAAGCACGAAGAAGGAGAAGAACTTGAACGTGAAGAAAGTGAATTTATTAGTTCATTGGCAAATGTGAATAAGTTAAATAAGATTATCGTTCCTATGGCTTTTGCTGTTATAGGTACACTTTGGCCACTATTTGTTATTAGAACTGTGTATGGTAGGCTTACGCAGCGATAAAAAAGAGCAGCCAATTATTTAAAATCTAAAGACTGCAAAGGCAGTCTTTTTTATTGTGTTAATCGTAATCAATTACTATTAACATTTGATTTTGAGATTTTGTCTCAAAATACAAGAATACTAAACCTAATGAGATATTTTGTAATAATAACCACTAACTTCCTATAATATATCTTATGTAAACTAGGATGTTTTATCGGTTTACATTTAAGGTGGAATGAAAGACCAGATATTTTTCTGGTCTATTCCTCTACCAAAACAAAATTCATTATACATCAAAAGTGAATGTGTCTTTACAGACATTGCTATCACCTGGCAAAAAGTTCACAGTTAGTGTATCTTCTTCATCCATTAACTCTAGCTTTTTTGAAACTCTATCATAATCTTTTATCTTCAGACTTTCATAAAAAATAATACGTTCTTTTATCTTTATTGTAGCACCAAATAGTTCTATTCTTCCTTCAGGGCCTGTATAAACTTCTGCTACAGAATAAACTTTCTTATTCTTACACTCATTTATCAGATTGCCTACTGTCTCTTTATTAATTCCTTTCCATCGAACAGTTTTAATGGTTTTGTATATAGATTTCTTTTGCATGCTTTTTTCTAAGATTTCAATAGCTTCTTCCTCTGATTCGCTTACCTTATCAGGTAAATCAAAGCTCACATTGTAATATCTCTCGATCTCAATTAGCCTATTCAACGCTGTAATTCGTTCTCTTAACTCTTCTAACGGTCCATGAAAATGTACGTCACATTTATAAAATATGCTATTAGTTTCTAAGTTTTTGAAAATAATTTCCTTTTGAGTTTTGAGACTCTCAAGAACCCTGAGAAATTGAAGTGTATCAGCTATATTCCCTTGATTTTCTTTTCTTAAGTCTACTTTTAGATTGCATTTTTGTATTGCGACAAGTTCTCCTTGTACTATTTGATTATCTAAATAAATCGTAATAGTTAGAGTGATTGGAATCTTTTTCTGTTTTCTGTTACTGAGTGTTAAAACATTGGATTTACGATTGTAATGCTCAACAGTAATTTCAAGGTAGTCTAGTATTGATTTCTCAATATCTTCATTAAGGAAATACAATTTAGTTTTAACTTTAGGCAAATTAGATTCAACTTTTAATTCCCATTGTTCATCAATTTCTCTGTCGTTTATTACTTCTGTACCGTCAATGAAGGCGTTGAGTTCAGATACAGATATTTTAATACCGTACTCCTTATATGCTGCATCATTAAACAAGTCATCCAGATTTGTAAATCCTCTCATTTGATCCCTTGAGATGTTGAAGTTACCCCGATAAGTTAATGGGTGTTTTAGTGCTGCTTCCCTACTAGTCGCTTCATGTCTAAGTTTTTCCCCATCAAATCTATATCTGTAATGTGGATAAAAAGGATGAGCGTCATCAACTTCTTTGTACATTTCTTTAGCAATTTCGTAAACTTCCTTTTGATCCCCTTTCCTTTTTGCTACCTCGAGTTGTTGTCTTTTTGTTGGTGATTGATAAATATTTACTGTTGTATTTTGAAAAGCAACATTTCCATTACCAGGTTGTTTGATAGTATTCTTATTCACGATTCTTGCCTTCAGTACCATGGTAATTGATAGTAGTACCTGAGTGAGCAACATTATTATTTCCGGACTGATCAATAAAAGTTCCTGTGTTTTTATTAATCTTGTTTTTCTTTCTGGTTACAGCTGATTTTGTTATTAAAGCTGCGGTCACGGTAGCAACTGCCCCTATAATAGCTATGATGATAGGCTCACTCATATAATGTCACCTCTTAAGTTCATTATTTATTATCGTTAATTTTATCACGATTAATATTACCTTTGTAGGATTAATTACCAACCCAACCTATTATAGCCAGCCATTCTTGAATGCAAGAATAATTGCTTGAGTACGATCGCTTACATTCAATTTTCTCATTAAATTGCTTACATGGTTTTTTACTGTCTTTTCGCTAATATGCAGTTTATTGCCAATATCTTTGTTAGATAGCCCCTCTGCTATAAGTTTGAGTGTCTCTTCCTCTCTTTTAGTCAAGTTAGGATAGGACCACAAACCACTATTAACGTAGCGATGCTTATCAGTATTAAATAAAAGCTTTTTGTACTCATCTATAACAAACTTTGTAATACAAGGATGTAAATAACACCCTTCATTATGTAAGGAATATATTGCTGCAATAAGATCTTCCGAACCGGCCTTATCCTTAACGATAAATCCATCCGCACCCTTCTTAATTGCTTCTGTAACAATATTCTCATCAATGTACTCCGACAACGAAACGATCCGAAAGTGTGGATTATATCTCTTAATAACTTCGATGTCCTGGAGATCGCGTGAATGGTTAGTAGCAAATAAGATTATTGGAGAGCCGCTATAATCTATTATTTCTTCTATGTCCCTTATACTCTCTCCCTCTGCTTTAATGACTATGTTTTTGCAATTAGATAATATTAACTTTATCCCCTCTCTATATAATGGTTGTGGGTCTACTATAAAAATCTCTATCTCTTCCCTGCTCACTAATGTGCCCCCTTCTTACGATAGTTTAATATTACTAAATATATACTATTATTTGTAAGTTTTAATCATGAAAAATCACCCATATAAGGGTGACTTTTGGATTATAACTGCTGCCATTGATTATTAATCTCGGATTGCTTAGCTTTCAGTTCCTCTACACTCTTACGTATCTTATCCTTATCCAGTTTCTCTTGATTGACCATTTCCATTGCGTCCTGGAATAAATAATGCTGCATATTGATATATTCACTTACAAGCTGATCCACCGCATAGAAACTTGGGTCGACGTCGAAAGATTCAACGGTTTTTACAAGTTCCCTAGAATCATCAATCACATTATCGGATAATATCTTCTTTAGCTGCGCTTCTGAAGTGGTTCCCTTATAAAGGCCATCTAAAGCACTATTAAGAGAAGATAGCAGCTTCTCTGAGGTCGTAAATACCTGTCCAAGGTGTTTTCCATACTCAACCTCCGCTTGGCCGGCAGCCGCTTCTGCAGTTTGTTCCTCCTTCTCTTTAGAAGAACACGCTACGCATAGGACACTTGCCATCAGAATCATAACTATAACTTTCAGCTTTTTCATTATTTCTCTCCTAACAGATAGAAAAAAGCCCGATTAATGCATTAAATATAATGCAATAATCGGGCTTTTCCCTAACATATGTATTTACTAGGATTATACTATATTTTGATTTGGTATTGTATGTAATTTGTATAAAAAGAGAATTAACTTAGAAATCATACCTTATGTTATTCCTTCAATTGACAGATTAAAAGAGATTATATGGCGCTCACTTATGCTTTCATCTTCTCAATAAAAAAAAAGCAGCTAACAAGTAGCCGCCTTCTTCTTAAACTCTTTCAAGATTGTTATTAATTTTAACCTTGTTGTATGTAGGAGTTTCAAAGTAAGCCTTTCTAACTCTGAATTTCCTAGTACTTGATTGGTCCAGCAGACTGTTAATTTGATTCTCATACTGAACAATTTCCCTTACAGTACTTGCGTTCCGAAGTTTCTCCATTAACTCTCTTAACTTCTGCTTATCGCGTCGATTAAGATCTTTATTCACCAATGTTCAACTCTCCCTTTATTTACTTAATCGATCGTTAATCCTGTCCATACTCTCTATCTTTGTCCGCTCGGTGTCCAATTCCTTTTGTAAAAGGATATTCTCCGCACTAAGTCCAGCTAAGATAGAAATGCCTACTATAGTTTTTACATCAAATGAGTCAGAAACCAGGTATGTTACAGCAAAAATAGCTGCAGCGGATCCAAACAGAAAATCAGCAATAAACCCGAGATATAATCCTTTCGGTCTCTGTTTTCTTTTTGGATAAATTAGGACTCTACCGTTTCTCAATAGATGAGATATAACACCGGTTACACCGCCTATAATTCCTGCCATTAGTACTAATTTGATCATTTAAGCCCCCTCCTTTCTGCAAAACAAAAAAAGCGATCTAGAAGGATGCATAAGCAAAAAAGCTTAAACATCGATCCAAAGATCGCTTGAAATTTGTTTTGTATACAGCTAACCATATAACGCGGTTGCAAAAAAAGAGAATAATTAAACTTACAATTTTTATTTTACTAGTATTTTACTAATTTCGAAAGACTTTACTCCTTAAATATTAAAGAGATAGTTATTTGTAGTCATTTATAAGCAAAAGCGACTATATAGAAAAGACTAGTATATATAATTAATGTGAGACTAAAATACCGACGATAATTTACATAAAGGTTCATTATTTACCATTTTTTTGATTTTTTATGACTTTTATTGGGATTTGTTGTAGGGTTTAGTGGAACCCAATCATGAGAGGAGAATTTTTTTGAAGAACTTTACGTCCCGACATGTACTGATGCTCGTCGCCATTGCAGCCTTGTTGATTTTTAACTTCGCATCAGTATCAGGTGTTCAAGCAGCGACTCCTACAACTGCAACTCCTAATGCAGATGCTGCTAAAGAAGAAGTCCGTGATATGGCAGAATACATCAACGAGCAAAGCTTTGATGTATCAGAAGAAGATGAGAAATCGCTTTTGGATAAAGCTAAGAAACTAATTGAATCTGGTGAAGTCAAACATCATTCCGGAAACGATAAGATATTTGATAATCCGAGAGTAAGAGGTATTGAGTATAGTGATGGGACAATCCAGTATAGCGTTGCATTCACATATGCTGATGAAGAAAGTATGGAAGAAGTAAGTATGCTAAATGTAGTCTTCAATAGTGATAAAGACTCCGTTTTTAAGACTTATGAAGTAGATCTTCATAAGAATGCAAGCGGAGATCGTGGTATTGCAAAATCATGGGTTGATGGTCAACTTGATAAGGACGAAGTTATTGATATCAGTAATTTATCAACAGAAGAAGAACCTACTATGTCAACACAAGGATGGACAGGATGTATGAATGATTGTCTCGCTGAAAAAGAGATTAGCAAATGGGCTCTAACTGCATTAGGCATCCTGTGCGGTGTATCCTGTACTGCAGGAGTACCAGCGACAGCGGGAACTGCATGTTATGCTTGTGTAAATTCAGCCGGAATAATAGGAGCAAATGCCGTGTTTGATTGCCTTGAAGAATGTTAGAATAGAATTATGAGGAACATAATTAGTAAGCTTTCATTTGTATTAATGGCGCTCAGTATCTTGTTCATTGGAATCGTTATGCGGGAGTATCTAATTGGATTTGGCATTGCTATAGCATTCTTTATTCTTGCTATAGTTATAAGGCCCAATCACTCAAAAGAAGACCCCAAACATTAATAAAAAGAGAGCGGGACATAACTCCTCTCTGACACAAAAAAGATCTCGGTCACCAGGAAAATGGTGACCGAGATCTTTTTTGATCTGATATTTTTTGAATTCCTTACTATACTTGCTGATCTGGCGGTGAACTTCCTGATGTTCACCGCCATGAAGGCGAATCCTAATTCGTTTTCCACTTTCTCTTTACTTCGTACCGAGAAACGAGTGAAACACAAATGAGCCTTCAGAAATCCGAAGACTGGCTCGACATCTATTTTACGTTTTCCGTAAATTTTCCCTGTTTCTTTTTCGCTGAGTAATTGCTGGGTATATGCTTTTTGTTTTTCCCATCTTTCGTTGTAATAGATTTTCCGGTTGTTTCCTTCTTTCGCTTTCGTACATTCTGCACGTAAGGGACAAGCAGTACAATCGTCACATTCATACACGCGATAATGACGCTTGAATCCAAATTTGTCGCATCTTTCGGATAGGTACCGAAACGCTAATTTCCGGTTATTCGGGCAAGTGAAAAAGTCGCCTTCGGCATCATAATCCCAGTGAGCTACTTGGTAAGGATCTTGTTTATATTTCTTTTGCTTTTCTTTTCGGTAGTGATTATAGGTGATGAGAGGGATGCGCTTCCGATTATTTACCACATCATCATAATTTTGCTCACTGCCATATCCGGCATCCGCGACAATATAGTCGGGCAGCTCAAAAAAGTCCCGTTCAATCTTATCAAGGAAAGGGATGAAAGTTCGCGTATCCGTAGGATTCGGGAACACATCATAGGCCAGGGCATATTGACCTTCAGTAGCCAGCTGCACATTGTACCCAGGTTTAAGTTGGCCATTTTTCATATAATCATCTTTCATGCGCATAAAAGTGGCACCATGGTCAGTTTTGGAGTAGCTATTTCTGTCTCCGAAGATTTCCATGTCGACCTGATATTTTGATTTCCGTTTAATGAAATCATTGACTTGCTTTCGGTACTGTTTTGGTGCTTTACGTTCGGAACGAAGCTGCTTGCGTTCGGCAGTATCATCACTTGCTTCTATGCGGCGATCGTATTCCTGCACCTTTTCGTCCAGTTTTTCTGCTACTTTTGTTAACTCTTCGCCCGATAGGGCTTCGGGGTTCTCCAGCTCGATTGCGGGGATAATTTCCTGCTCCAACAGTTCTTCATACATCTGAGCCGATCTTTCCACCAATTGCGTACTGTATTTCTCAGTGGACTTCCGCCATACAAAAGTAAACTTGTTGGCATTTGCTTCGATTTTGGTGCCATCAATAAAAATGGCTTCTTCTTCAATGACTTTTTCTTGAACCAGCTGGCTGCGAAATTGGACAAAGCACTGGCGTAAGAGTTCTTTTACGTGAGGGTTCACACGGAATCGGTTGATGGTGCGATAGCTGGGCTGATAATCTTGGGCAAGCCACATCATGCGTACGCTGTCTTGAAGTAATGACTCAATTTTACGGCCCGAGAAAACGGATTGCGTATAGGCACATAAAATAATCTTCATCATCATGCGAGGGTGATAAGCAGGGTGTCCGGTTTCCCGACGGAAACCGTCAAAAGCTTCGTCTGGAATACTTTCTACTAAATGGTTAACGGTAAAAGCAATATCATTTTCAGGTAATTTTCTTTCCAAATCTAGAGGTAAAACGACTTCACACATGGTATAATGTTTAAACATAAGGACCCTCCTCTTTTGTGTTTTGTGTCGTAACTTAATTCTATCAGAGGGGTCCTTTTTTTGCTTCTATAAACAGTAAATTAACGATAAAAAGATGAGGCAGGCATCTCCGAATTCTCGGAGACGCCTGCCTCATTTTAATTTCTCATTTTTTGGGGTTTTGTCCCGCTCTCTTTTTATTTAGGAACACCTAACTGATCTAATAATACATGAATTTTCTTCTCAAAGTATCTGACCTCTGATTGACTTGTTGCCTCCAGCAAGGAGTTCTTCAACGACTGATATTGCTCTAATTGAGTAGCGTTCATACGCTCCATACTGATCTCTCCGTTCCGCTTGTAATTGTAATTTATCATACCATGATTGTATGAATAGCCAAAGCTATACGCGGTATCTTTAATTTAGAAATTCAGGTGTGTAATTACCACATTAACGTCGCTTATAGTACTACACTTTCCCAACTTTTGCCTAATTTATAAGTGGTATCATAAAATTATGCTTTCAATGTCGATTCTTATAAGAGGAGTATAATATGAAAGAGATAAACACTATCACTACAGAAGAATTCCAAGAACGCGTTCACATTTGGCACATGCTTATCAAACAAAAGAAAAAAGATGCTTCCAAGGCATTTTTAGTTGAGCTGGAAGACTTGGTGACAGGGTTAGATAAGCCGGATAATATCTTTTATAACCTAATGCGCAGCCGCTATCATTTATTATGCAATGAAAGGGAAACTGCTTTCAGCATATTGAAAGAGCTGCGGAAGGATATAGATAATGCCGCAGATCCGCTCCGATTTTACTTCCACTACTTCTTAGGTATGTACTATGATAGAAAGCATGAATTCTCTGCTGCCTTAAAGGAATATGAACTTGCTGAAGAGTTGAGTAGACACTTCACCGATCAAGCAGATGAAGCTGACTACCGGTATGAGATGGGAACTGTCTATTACCATATGGACCTAAACTCTAAGTCCCTCTTCCATTTGGAAAAAGCTTATCATCTTTATAAAGAGCTGCCTGTATTCAAGGAGCAGCTGGCCCATGCAGAGATTTCATTAGGACTTAATTATACAGACATTGGATTTTATGAACTAGCTGAAGAATATATCCATAGCGGCTTGAAGCATTATATGGAGTTAAAGCTGGATACGTATCAGCATATTGCTTATCATAACCTCGCGTTATTATACAAAAAGCAGAGAATGTATGAAGCTGCTATTCGATATTTTAACCAGGTAATTGCGGCAGAACCGCCATTTCTGCTGGAGTCTCTTTACCATCTCACCGAAAGTCTCATTCAAAACGGTAAACTGCAAGAAGCAAGCAATCATGTAGCTGAGGGTCTTCAGTTGGCTACAAAGCTACAAAACCAAGACTTCATTCATCGTTATAACGTATTATTAGTCACACACTTTGAAGTTGGTGAATTTGAGGAAATACTCTCTCAAGCGGTTCATTACTTCCTGGATAATAAAAAGGATCATGATATTCCGGTTTACGCAAAATTGTTGGCCAATCATTATGAAAGTATTTCAAATTTTGAGGATGCAAATTACTATAATAAAATCGCCCTTGCTATAATGGAGAAGAAAAATTAAACAATGAGGTGATTCTTTTGAAAGAGAAATTGTTTGTTGTAGCATTGATTACCACAATCTTAGTTAGCGGTGCACTTGGTATGGTTAGCAGCAAAGAAACTGCCTATGATAAAGGCATTACACCGCACTCTATCAAATTAACAGATCTCTAATAAGATCTAGACTGACCAGCATTTGTACTCATATTTTCCTGATTTACCTTTAACCAACTAGATACATTAAGCTCACCCCCTATTAGAATATAATGGGGGGTTTTGTATATGTACATTTCACCGATGTTATTGCACAAAGCAGACGAAGCATTCTCAGATGGTGAATACCTAAGCGAATTAAAATATGACGGTATACGCTTAACCCTTTCCAAATGGAATGGGGTCGTAAAACTCTATACGCGACACAATAATGAAGTAACCAGCCGCTTCAAAGAGGTGCTGGATATAGATATCCCAGATGGTACTGTCCTGGATGGGGAGATTATTGTTCCAGGAGAAGAAGATAAGCCGAATTTTGAAGCAATGATGGCCCGTTTTCTTTCTAGTAAGACAGATTATCACGTGCAGTACTGTGTATTTGATATTCTTTACTATAAAGGAACCAATGTAATGTTTAAGCCTTTGTTCGATCGGAAGATGTTGCTGCAGGAAGTGCTGCCGGCAGATGACAGGTTTGTATATGTCCAGCATTTTGAAGGTCTAGGTGCTGAGTTGTTCAAGTTAATAAAATCTCAAGCGCTTGAAGGTATCGTTTTAAAAAAGGCTGATTCTATATATAAGCCTGGCACAAGATCACCTAATTGGTTAAAGGTGATAAATTATCAATTTGAAGAGGTTTATTTTACAGGACTTCGCAAAGGGAAATTTGGTGTCCTAATGTCCTTAAAGATGGAACTTCAGCTGGGATTTTAGAATTCATGAGTACGAATGATAAGAAAAGATTATACGAAGAATATCAGAAGTACATTGTTAAGGATACAAAAGATTTCATCCAACTGGATCCGGTGCTGCAGGCAACTGTAAAGTACCGTAATCTAACCAGCAAAGGATATTTACGAATACCTTCATTTGTTTGTTGGGATAACCTGAAAAGTGGATAAATAACTGGAAAATATACTCAAAATACAGTACACTGCTTTATAGAAACTTTCTGCGTAAGTTTGTGTTCCTTGAAAAACCTAGTGTTAGCTTGTTTCTAAGTGTATGCCAACTTAAAGAGTGCCGCTAGTTCCTGAAGCGGGGTTATAAGACAGGAGCCGTCACCACTATTGACGGGTTATAAAGAGGGGTCGCAAACCCATTAAGCGACTCATTAAAATGTGGGCAGGAAATAACAAAAAGGACTAATCGCTGAAGCAGTGATTAGTCCTTTTTGTTATCTCTATTAAATCTAGCGGCTTACTCGCCTACCATACCGTCGTTATCATTATCTTGCATATACTTGTACAACCAATGTTATATTTAGGTTGGATAAGTGAAACAGTTGATATTAAAAGGACCACACATATTATATATGTCTAATATGTGTGGTCCAATTTAATTTAATTATTCAACTAAAGCCCCCAGAGGGCTTCTTTTTACTTAGTTTGCTCAGTCATAGTTCGCTAGATCCCCACGCTCTAAAAAGTGATAAGACTAAAGCAACCCATGTTACTAAAGCTCCTAACCCATTACTTCAGCTTATTTAGGATAGGGTTATACCATTTAAAATGGAGTCCCAATAAGTCTGATCTATTCTTTTGATTGTAAGAATATCTAGGAAAGTATCATTGTACTTTAAAGGCACATTTACGAAACATACATTTTTGAGTTCAGGTATATTCTCCTCGAAAATAGTTTCCACTTCATCAGTTGGGTTAATAATTAGTAGTGTATATGGCCCTTTTGATTTGTCATCAAGTGCTTGTATTAGTCTGGCAACTTCACCTGTGTTTCCACTAACTCGAATAAAAAGAATTGTATCGTTGGATGATAAGACACGCGTGAATCGATCAACTCTCCTTTGAACTTTTAGTATGTATTCCTTGTAAAGATATGGCCACTCTTCCTCTGATGCTAGTGGAATATCGTGAACGGAAGCAATATGATACTTCTTGTCATAGACTACTTGTGTGATATTTTTTTCGTCGATAACATCCATATCCACTAAGATATTACTCTGACCAATTGCAATAAGGTTCTCCATAGTCATGTAGTCCTTAAAGTCAGTCCTTATTAAGGAAGATATACTCCCTAATGAGGGTGTTAACATCCAATCAAAAGGAAATGCTTCTCTTCTTAGATTTTTATTTCTTAATTGAGATGCGCCATCGCACCAGTAACCTAGGCTAATGACATGATCATAGGTCTTTTGTATCTCTGTAAGCTTCATCCAATTCCCCCTCCTTCTATTTATTATTATTTTAGTTTCCACTCTAAAATGCCTTTAATTGGATTGATACATAAATTTAAAATTCAATCATATATTGCTATTTAGGAGGAGGGAGTTAATGACTATAGGTGTAGTTTTACCTGTATATAATGTTGAAGTATTATACATTTACGAATGTATGCAGGCCATTGAACAACAAATCCACCGTGATTTCAAATTGATTATTGTACTTGATGGCGCTAATCAACAAACTGTCGAGCATGTTTATAAAGCTGTAGATATTTTAACTATTCCTTATCGAATAATAAATAGAGAGAAAAACATGGGAATAGCATTCTCATTAGATGAAGGTTTTTCTTATTTGACGGACTGCCCATATCTTACTTGGATTTCAATAGATAATCGACAAGACCCTAGTTTTCTAAGCACTTTTTCTGAGTATATTCAGAAAACAACTGAAGATGTGGTTCTGCTTTATTCCTATTACTTGCCCATAAATCAAGACGGGATCAAATTTGTTGATGAAGATAACTGGTACACTATCATGGAAAAACTAATGAATAAGGAGAAAAGTTCAATTCTCTCTCTCTCTTTTATAGGAGCATCTTTTATTTTTAAGAGAGATGCATACGAGAGAGCTGGTGGATACAGTACTCAATTTGGTGTTGTATCAGACTATGAATTTTGGATTAGACTTTTAGATCAAGGTGAAATTCAACTTATTCCGAAATCCCTAATGGAGTATCGTCTCAATGGGAAATTCTCTCTAACTACTCTGACAGGTCAACAAGACCTATACTTACAGGCCATGAAAGCAAGTCTACACCATCGGCGTCTCAAACAAGATATTCCGGATGTTACAGTAATCATTACTGCCAAAAACCATGAAGAATATATAGAACAATGTATTCAGAGTGTCTTAAATCAATCGCATCAAAACATCCATATTGTTGTTATAGACGTAGGATCAACAGATGGTACACTTCAGAAAATTACAAGCTTCAGTGATTCTCGTATTATACCAATACATGTATCTGCTAGAGTGAAGGCCGAGGCACTTAACATAGGACTTGAATATGTTCTTGGTAAATATGTCTTGGAGTTAGATGGTGACGATTGGCTAGACAATAAAGCTGTCGAAATTATGCATCAACAATTTAATTCTATAAATCAAAACGTTGGTTTACTTTATGCAAATCGTAAATTATGGTATCAAACAGAATCGGGGTTAGAGGAAGGCCCTATTGTTAAAGGTATAAAGTATAAGGATAAATACGATGTCATGGAGAAATTTGCGACACATTGTCCTCGTATGTATAGAATGTCTACTTTGGAACAGTTAGGTGGTTGGAAGGCGGAACTAAACGGTGAGCCTTTACTGGCTGATGATTACATGATGTTTTTAAAATTAGCTTCCGTCTGTGAATTTTCTTGGATTGATGTTCCCTTATACCATCAAAGAAGACATAGTAATAACATTACCTCTACTGATCAACAAACACTTAATTATCAATTTAAAGCAGTTGTTCAAAACCAGTTACAAGAATGGGGTAACAACTCAATGGTCGTAAGATTTATTGAAAGTAACGGTAATATTATAGGCTTAGAACTTATGTAGGAAGAGGTGACTAACTATGAAAATTGCTTTTATACTTGGTACTCGTCCGGAAGGCATTAAACTCGCCCCCGTTATTCAAGCTATTAGAAAAGAAACTAAGCATGAAACTGTATTAATAAATACAGGACAACACGAAAAGCTTATAAATGATACACTACAATTATTTTCTTTAGAATCTGATTATAATTTAAAGCTTATGTCCAAAAATCAACGTGCCGATCAATTTGTTAGTAAAGCAATTTCGGCGATTTCACAGACCTTAGATAGCATCAAGCCCGACCTTGTTTTTATAGTTGGGGATACTGCATCTACTTTTGCTGCTGCCTTTTCTTCATTTCACCACAAGGTTCCTATAGTTCATATTGAGGCCGGGCTACGTACTAATGATATCTATTCTCCTTTCCCTGAGGAAGCATATCGCCAACTAGTTACACGCTTGGCAACTTACCATTTTGCACCCACGCAAAAAAATAAAGAAAACTTACTCGCAGAGAACATATTGGAAAGTAAGATCCAAGTTGTAGGAAACCCTGTCATTGATGCATTACATTACATTCAGCAACAAACAAATAGTTCTGTATATGAAATTCACCCCTATCTGAACTTCAAAAAGAAGATATTGTTGTTGACTACCCATAGAAGAGAAAACTTCGAGCATATGAATAAGATTTATAATGCAATCTTAGAAATTGTAAATCTGCATAAGGATGTTGAGGTTGTTTTTCCAGCTCATCCCAATCCAAATGTCCAGCGTCAAATAAAAAGACTATTAAATCACAAACAAGTACATGTGGTAGAACCAATGGATTATGTATCATTTTCCGTTTTGATGAAGCAGTCATATATGGTTGTCACGGACTCTGGCGGAATACAAGAAGAAGCACCTGCTTTTGATATCCCTGTTATCGTAGTAAGAAATTCTACAGAACGAACTGAAGGCATGGAAGCTGGAACTTTGATTCTTGCTGGTACAGAAAGTGCACCCATTATAGATGCAATACATAAACAACTAATCGACCCCTCACTCTATAATCAAACTGCAAAAGCAAAGAATCCCTACGGGGATGGACAAACAAGTACCCGTATCGTTAATTGGATTGAAAAGTATAATTAATACTGAAAAGTACTGATGTTATGTATCTGAAGCTTGTATTTCTTTTTTGAATTAAGAACTATATTATACTTCTGACATACAATATATATCGGTAACCGCAACAGGGCGGGTATATGAGGACCCTCCCCCTCGTGACTCCTTTTTTGATAAGGGGTCTTTTTTTGTATTTAAGAATTAACGCGGTAATCTATTCGCGGTTTTATCCAATCACTATTTAACAATATTCATATACTAAATTGAGGGTTCGTGAAGTAATGGTTGTCCTAGATGTCGCCTTTAATCAAGTGATTTTAATTAAGAAGTCATCTCATTAGGAGGTTTGGAGATTGTTTAAGAATAAGGTCATCTGTATTACAGGAGGTACTGGTTCTTGGGGATATGAGCTAGTAAGGCAATTACTTGCTTATCAACCTACAGAGATTCGCATATTCTCTAGAAACGAATCGCGCCAGTTTCAGATGAAGCACGATTTTAATAACAATCCAACATTAAAATTTATAATTGGAGATATACGGGATCAGGAAGCTTTATTCGATGCTACTAACGGAGTTAATTATTTATTTCATTTAGCTGCACTTAAACATGTGCCAGTATGCGAAGAACAACCATTAGAAGCATTAAAGACAAACGTAATAGGTACTCAACACGTCATTGATACTGCCATTCGTCACAATATAGATAAAGTCATATATATATCAACTGATAAAGCTGCTGATCCTTCCAATTTCTACGGCTTAACCAAAGCTATGGGAGAACGCTTGATAGTGCATGCAAATACAAATGAGAATGTTAAAACTAAGTTCATTTGTATTCGTGGTGGTAATGTACTTGGTACAAATGGCAGTGTTATTCACTTGTTTGATGAATCAATTTCAAAAAAGGAAAAGTTAAAAATAACTAATTTGGAGATGACACGTTTCTTTATGACAGTTGAAGACGCCATACAGCTAGTATTGAAGGCCACATTTGATGCATTGGGCGGAGAGATCTTCATTATGAAGATGCCGGCAATTAAGATTACTGAACTGGCCACTGTATTAATGAAAGAGCATAAAATAGATAATGATTTCGAAATCATAGGTATACGACCTGGCGAGAAGATTCATGAAGTACTTTTAAGTGATACAGAAAGCCTATCAGCAATTATCTATGATGATAGTTATTTTGTTATTCTTCCAGTTGTGGTATCTGAAAAGATTAAAGAGCATTATAGAAATTTTAATAAAGTTGAAATAACAAATTATAGCTCAAGCCAAAACTTGCTTAAAGTAAATGAAATAAAAGGTATTCTTGTTAGAGGGGGTTTTATATAAGTACGATTTTAAGACATTATAAAAATCTACTATGAGTAACATTAACTTACCATTGAACATATACTGGTTTTGCAAGAAATTCTTGCGAATAATGCAATCTCCCTACACAAGTCCCTATTAAGGGGCTTTTTATTTCTTTTCGTCCACTTTTATAAATGCATCAAAGTTGTGTATGTTGTCTTGGAATTCATGATAGCTAAACAGTAAAAAATAGTACAATACTAAAAAAATAAAGCATGTTACAAAAATTGTATATGTAAATATTGTCGATTTCATATAACCCTTCCTTCTGTAATCTTGATTAACATTACATCATTAATATTTGTTCTCCAATGTTTTCTGTTACAGAAGAACTCCCGACTCCAAACTAAATTAAGCACAATTATTAAAAATGCTTGTCATTCCGCATGTCGACATACAGCTCTCCTCTTTCGTCTAGTTGTGCGACAAACACGTCTCTTAGATTAATTTGACGTGTTTTTAAAATGTGAGCTACCCAGTCTTTATTTTTCCCCGTAGCTTGAAGAGAATCCTCTAGAATCTTTCCATCCATGATAAAGGTCTGTGGTACACCTCTTACAGTAGCTTGATCAGATTTTTGATTTGGTTTTTTATAAGGTGAAAGAGACCCATCAGTTTCAAAGAAGGCAAACTCTACTTCACCCAAGTAAAAAATATCTTTCTGCCTTAAAAGAGGAAGTAAGCTATCCTTTGTAAGCCTAGCGTGTTTCATCCCTTGTTCGTGTATTTTTCCATCTTTGATGACTAATAAAGGTTCATCATCCAACACTTTTCTTGCTGTAAAGGATTTTATAGCTGAAACACCGAGAAACCATGTTAGTGCTCCAAATAATATAACAACGTATCCTCCTTTTAACAGAGGTACCCTACTCTCCAGAATCATTATAGAAGCTATTGCACCCAATGAAATACCTGAAATGAAGTCGAAGAAGGTGATTTGGAATGAGCTTCTTACCTATAATTCTTGAGACGATATACAAAATAGTAAAACTGAATACACATCTTATTGTTACTCCTGCAAAGCTCATTAATTCCTTAACCACCTATTTGTTGAGAACTACATGATTGTGATATTTCCGCAGTATTACGACAGGTTATGAACTTACAGGTTATCTATGTATTGAATTTAATAATTCATTAGTTAATGCATTGCTTTCAGTTAGATGAATGCAGCCTACACACTAGGAGATAATAATAATGAATCAGATGATTACTATTATTATTTAAGTGGGTGATGATATCGAACAAGAACATGAGGATCTATTTCAAGCAATAGCTTATATAGACCATCAGCTCCAAGATACTTTATTGAGTCGTACAACTAGAATCGAATTAATGGCACACAAGCGAATTATTCAACGTATGATAGAAGTGGATAATGAGCAACTGGATGAGTTACATTAACACTAATTTTCTCTTCCAGTACTGACGAATCTTTTCACACTCTTATGCAGTTGACCATATACTACATTAGTACGACTTTGTTTTTAATTAATCTCCCAACTTGCTTCCTTACACTAGTAAGGAGGCTTTTTACTTTTCAATTGATACTGTGTAAAAGTACGCTTCTCTTCTCTAAATGCTTGCCAAGAGGTTTTGGTTGCTGCGTAGCTGCCAATAGCAGCATACCCATAGAAATATCCCATAAATATACCTGCCACAAGGTCATGTGGGTGACTATAAAATATAGATACCATTAACCCTAATATTACTGCGACAGTAGGTATGTACTTTCTACTTATAGGTGTAAACCACTTAATACATTGCGTCAGTATTAAAACCACAGGTATACCTATCGTAGAGTCCCAAAAATTCGTATGTATTATAGGAAAACTCATTCTATTCTCATCCTCTCTAAGTTATATATAAATACTGTCTCCAAATAACTAAAAACTTACTATTTACAAGAACCCTATAGAGAAATTAAAAGCACGAACTATTAAGATGAGAATAACCTATCATAAAGGGGGAATTGCGATGAGACAATTAAACAAATCTAAAGTGCAAAATAATAACCTTCAGATCCAACTTTCCAAGAATGACTATGTTGTAAGTGATTTAGACATCTTAACAGCTGTCTTATTATTGAATGGAAAGCTTAGTGTTGATTTGATTGAGACTGATCGTAATACGGACCTGTCCAATATCACTTTAATTGGAGAAGTACCTTCAGATACAAATAACAATAACCAATTAACTGATTTCCTTGACGCTAATGATGATATGTCTATGGACGATGTTCTTGCTGCAATTCTTCGAAGGATACAATAAGCTGAAATTAAGATGAACTTAGGTTGTATGCAAATCGGCTTATTATAGTATCCTTTCATCAGGAAACGCAGATAACTAAAGGTGCAATGAGGCGCCTTTAGTTATCTGCGTTTCCGTTTTCAGATGGTGTATTAAACTACGTTATTTGACCTATTGGAATACTTTCATTAATTATGTTGACCTGGTTGGTAGAAATACATTCCAGACTGACCTTTTTCAACATTTGTATCCACTCGTAATTTCTTATTCTCTGTGTAAGTTCCAAGGATTATATCATCAATCCCTATATGTTTTAACTCTAACTGTTGCAAAACCCATTCCTTTGTAAGGTTCAAATACTTAAGATTGTGGTTGATTATTTGGCCATCCATTATCAGAGGTATAGGTATGTATTCTCTTTTGACATTGATATCCATATCTGCAGGTTGGACAGGTCTATACTCAGCTTTAGGTATCACACTTAATACACCAGAATCTTCAAGCGTAGCCATTTCAACTGTGGTAGTATCGGTGATACCTTGAATTCGCAACTGTGCGAGAAATTCATCAACAGGTAGCCTAACCTTCTTCAAACCTTTTCGGTCAATATCACCATTTCTAATGAGAACAGTCGGACTCTCATAAAGAATCCAACGTAACTTATTATGAAGTGATAGACGCATGAATATTTTATAAAGTAATACAAAGATTCCTGTACACAGTAGTGCTAACCAAATATTGTTTTTCTGTATTGGTTGGCTGATTGCATTACCAATTACAATAACGTAAAGAACATCAAATGTATGCATTTGAGATACAGCCTTTTTTCCAGTAAAGCGTAAAAACAGGAACCCAAATATAAAAATAATGAAAGGGTTCATTAACAAATCCATATAACCCACTCTTTCCATGAGGTTTATATGTAGTTTGAACAAAGTTCTTAAAATTTATTATTGAATGCCTTTTAACCGATTAGGGAACGTTATGTCCTAGGTTGAAAATAGCTTTGGTAAGGAATGACCAACATGAATGTCTATATTTATATAACACTTAAGGCAGTATTTAGTTTTCTTATTACTTCTTGTAATTACTGGTCTTATAGGCAAACACATTAACTCCAATAAGAACCATTTCAGCTTTGCATTGTCTATTGTAATTGGCTCAGTTATTGCAAATATGGCAATTGACCCTTCTGTTACGTTCAGGCACTCTTTAATTGTCTTTATCGCCCTTGTTATAACATTTTACTTGTTGCTCCTACTTACTTTTAAAAATAGAAAAATAAAGAAGTATTTATCTGGTACTCCAACTATCATTATGGAGAAGGGGAAATTAAACGAAGAGAATATGAGAAGAATGAAAATAACAATGGCCGATCTTCAGCAACGCTTTCGGGAACACAGCGTTTTTGACATTAATGAAATCGAAACGGCTTATCTCGAGCCCAGCGGACAGTTATCTTATGAAAAAAAGAAAATTCATCAACCGATTACCATGGCTGATTTAACTAAAATTTCTCATTCTCTTGTGCAGACTCAAAACGATAAAGAAAACAATTAGTGACTTCTCAAGCTTCACGAATGTAAATCTAATAGTAATATGTATTGAGAAGCATATATTAAGGACTTCTTTTACTTTTAGATATGTAACCCACTAAGACGGCTCTACATATACTTTTGTAGCGGAGTGGTCATACTCCCTCACCTATATAATATCCCTATTCCCTCCTCACTTATGAGGAGGTTTTTTTGTATAACAAAATCAATGCTTATTCTTTTCTGGGTATTAGCTCAGTCATAACCAAAGTATGGGCATACACTGCACCATATAAAGGAAAGGGGTTTGTAAATGCAAAACGAAAATTGCTACAGTAGTCAGCACGAGGATGAAAGAAATATCAGACCGGGATTTGGTTATGGAAGACCTCCATTCTATGGTGGGTATCCACATTACGGATATGGGTATCCACACTACGGATATGGGCAGCCACACTACGGGTACGATCAGCCACATTACGGGTACGGTCAACCGCATTATGGGTACGGCCAGCCACACTACGGACATAATTACTCTCAAGGCTATCACCATTATTAAAAAATAAATATATAGATTACTGTTTATTCGAATTGTAAAGGACTCCTTTCCATAACTGGAGGAGTCCTAGCTTTATCATGACCAATAATAAAGCTTGAAAAGGGGTACCCAGAGAAACATAACTGTGATTCTCGATGGATATAAGATACTATATGCTGATTTTCAATCTCGGACAGGGTATATGCCTCTATAGGATTGAAATATTTTAGTCCTTTACTTGAATTTTGTCTATAACAATAAGGTATTGATTTAATCGTTAACTCCTCACATAAATGTTGCATATGATACCTTACCTTTCCTTTCAAAATACTACAGAAAAGTGCGCCTAATATAGGGCGCATTTTTAGATATTTAATCCTTCAATTCTCCTATGTGGATTCCCTTGTATACGTTTATACTATTTGGAAAACTTAATGTACATTTTAAGAAACGAGGAGTAAATACTTATTTTAGACAATGAAACCATCAAAATTGTTAAAACTACAGCTCCCGTATTAAAAGAAAACAGCAAACAGATAGGAGTAACGTTTTATAGACTCTTATTTGATAAGGCTCCTGAATTATATAACATCTTTAATCAGACTAATCAAAAAAGAGATCTTCAACAGGAAGCGTTAGGATATGCAGTATGCATATTACAGATCTTAGTGAACTTAATCCAGTAATTGAAAGAATATGTCATAAACATCGAGCAATCGGTATCATGCCTGATCAATACCCTGTTGTTGGAGAAACTCTTCTCCAAGCAGTAAAAGAAGTTTTGGGTCATGCAGCTACAGATGAAATCATTGATGCTTGGGGAAAAGCGTACGGATATATATCAAATACATTAATCAGCTTAGAAAAGAAGTTATATGATGAAACAGTGAAGCAAATTGGAGGATAGAGCGGTTATAGAGAATTCTACATAGATAAAAGTGTAAAAGAAACCGAAAAAGTCACTTCATTCTACTTAAAACCAAAAGACGGGAAAGAGATAGCCACGTATAAGCCGGGACAGTATTTAACGATAAAAGCTAAAATCCCGGGAGAACAATATACCCATGTTCGGCATTGCAATATTTCTGATGCTCCGAATAGTAAATATTATCACATAAGTGTAAAACGCGTGGATTCAAATGAAGATGGTCCCCCTGGAATCGTATCTAATTATCTCCATAAAGAATCTTCTAAAGATGTTACCTTGTTTTTTTCAGCACCGGCGGGTGACTTTGTACTGAAGGAGAATGATCGTTCCACTGTATTCATTAGCGGAGGAAACGGTATTACTCCAATTATGAGCATGCTTAATAGCTTAATTAAAAATAAGGATCATCGTCAGGTTACCTTCGTTCATGCTGCTGCTAATAGTAAAATACAAGCATTCAAGGATCACATCGAGGAGATAGCAACCCAAAATTCAAACGTTGATAAGGTTATATGTTACAGCATGCCGTCGCAACAAGATCAATTCGAGCACAACTTAGAAAAAGAAGGGTTTATTGACACAGATTTGCTTAAGTCTATCCCTTATTTAAAGGATACTGAGATTTATTTTTGTAGTTCGATACCATTTATGCAAGCTATTAACCATATCTTAGAACAACTAAGTATACCAGCAGAACAAATTAACTACGAAGTATTCAATCCCATCGCCATTCTAGATGAATAAGTGTTATGGAATAAGTTGTTCAATTAAGAGCACCACTTATTTCTTATCCATTAATCAAAATACGCCTAAAATAGGCGTATTTTTAATGATAAATAGGCATGTGTTCAATCCCCAATATTCATTAGGCATACATTAAACCATAAAGGAAAGGGGATTAAAAATGACCAATTATGAATATCAAACATGGAATGATCTGGCAGAGGTATCAAATAGTCCTGAGCATTATGAATATCAAACGTGGAATAACCAGTCAGAGGTGTTAAATAATCCAGAAACCTATGGATACGATCAGACCCATCAAGTGGTAGAGCCTGAAGATGTACGACGCATTGGATTCGGTGGGTTTGGTAGACCTGGATTTGGATTCGGGCGACCTGGTTTTGGACGACCAGGATTTGGATTTGGAAGGCCAGGATTTGGTTTCGGGCGACCTGGATTTGGGTTTGGTAGACCGTTTTATGGCGGGTATGGGTTCGGTGCACCTTTTGTGGGTGGATTAATAGGCGGCGCATTAGCAAGCACCCTGTATAGTCCTTACTATGGTGGGTATGGATATCCTTATGGGTACGGGTATCCTTACGGCTACGGCTACGGCTACGGCTATCCATACTAAGGTGAGAATCGATGATCGATCATCACCCTTATGTTAATGCCTATAATCAATATCTGAATCCTTTTGAACACAGGGATGCAATAATCATTCCGGTTCTATCCGGAAGTGCAGGCGCCTTCTTCCCAAATCACCTATTTCACTATAATCAATTTGGCTCGAGCTATTCCCAACCGTATAATCAATATGAAACTAACTATACTCCATATGGTGCTGGATACCCTTCTCATTATATGTGGTACGGGTACTATTAAAGCATGATAATGGAGGTAATTATAAATGGGCGGAGAGTTAACATCAGAGCAAAGAAGCTTGCTTTTAAGTATACTTTCATTAATTGGAACCGGCATTTTATTTGGTGGGGCAATACTCGCATTTTATTTTGCATATAACAACTACGCTTTTGTAGATCCTGATGAAGTTGTATAATGAGTACGCGATTATTGTTTACAATTGACGCAAATATTCCAGAAATGATAAGAGCCCTTCATTATGAAGGGCTCTTATCATTGGCTAGATTTTTCAATTCTGAAATCGTTAATAATGCGTATCCTTTCTTTTTTAAAGCCGGAATTAACCTTTTGATCGCTTGAACTGTCTCGGTTCTATCTCCACCACCATCATGTAAAAGAATAATAACTCCTGGGTGAATATTATCCATTACCTGCTTGTAAATATGATCCGCCGATTCGTGATTCCAGTCTCTTGTGTCCTGTGACCACAGTATTATCTTATGATTCGTATCTACTGCTGCTTTTACAATTTCTTCATTGTAATATCCTCCAACTGGACGAAAGTATAGAGGTTTTTGTGCTATATATTTCATCACAATATCGTCAGTTTGTTTTATTTCTTTTTCTACACTAATCAAGTCAATATTCTGTAATTTTGGATGTGTGAATGTGTGATTCCCAATTTCATGTCCTTCAGTATGTGTTCTTATCAACGTTCTGGAGTCTCTCTTAACATTTTCCCCGATCACAAAAAAAGTGGCTTTCGCATTGTTCTCTTTTAACACATCCAATACTTGATTAGTGTAGGTCCCATTCGGACCATCGTCAAATGTCAATGCAATAACTTTTTTCTTTGTCTGCACTTCCCAGGTGATTTCCCCTGACTTTTCATATTCCTCTTTATTTAGCTGTCCATGTTGAAACCCTAATAAAATCACTACTGTTATTGACATAATTACTGATTTACTAAGATACGCCAACTTCACACCTACTCACCCTTCTTACTTAATCCTTACTTTCCTAAGCAAATATCTTGTTTAGTCTTTCCCAAATAAGGATGATTATTTTCTTTTATATGTCTTTCAAGCTTTGCGCATACTACCTGTATACACTACTTGTGAGCAACTCATTTCTAAAAAGAGGGATACAAATGCAGAAGGTAATCATAATTTTTATACTTCTAGTAATGTTGTGTGGTTGCTGGGATGCCAGACCAATGAAAGATGTTCAACTTGGCATTTTAGCTGCATACGACATAGTTCATGGTAGATACAAAAATTCCATTTTAATTCCTAACATACAAAAAAGTGGTTCGGGACCCACACAACCTTCACCAGCATTTATCTATTCAGCTAACGGAAACACACCATCCGAGGCAAGAAAAAATCTGGATAATAAATTAAGGAATACATATGGTCCATCTCAATTAGATGTTGTTCTGTTTAGTGAGAAGTTAGCTAAACAAAATATATATCCTTACCTTGATGCATTCTATCGAGATCCACGCATGCATTTAGATGCAGTACTTGGATTAGTTAGAGGGGATGCTGCCAAACTAATAAGCACTGCACCAAAATCCGAAGTAGAAAAATCAGAGTATGTTGAGGGCATTTTGGAGTCATTAGTAAATACCACTGAATTGGAGGAAGTAAATGTAGATACAATAAATAAGTATATTTACGAATCAGGTATTGATTTTGTTACTCCAATACTTAAAAAAACGGAGAAAAATGATGAAGTTTCTTATGAAGGCATGGCTATATTTTCAGATAATAAATATTCTGGTGTCGATATTCCCCCGAGACTTTGTACGCTTTCTTTATTAATGCGGGGAATAAAAGGAGATAGAGCTCTAATTACCGCTAAGATAAGGGATAACGAATCTCAAAACCCTAAAAACTACACAACAATATTTGTTGAAAAATTAAAGGCCTCTATGAAAGTACCACCGAATGGAAAAAATATTCATGTTTACTTCAATACAAAGTTGATTGTAGATATTGAGGAATATCCTGCTGATGACTTTACATTAGATGATATCCCAAAGGTTAAAAAAGAGCTTGAAGAAAGTCTCACACATCAAGCCGAGGAAATTTTTGAACTAACTAAAGAAGCCAATGGAGATATTTTTGGCGTGGGAAGGACTTTACACGCTTTTCATAATGACATATGGAAACAATTAAATTGGAAAGAAGATTTCCGTAAAGTTCAGATGCACGCTGATATAGAAGTGAAAGTTAGAACGAGAGGTATTTACAAAAAATAAAATTAATGCTGGAATCTTTTTATGTATCTATATTATTAAGGCTACTGAATTGTTGGCTTTCCTTCGTTAGGTATAGTTAATACTAAAAACCAGCACTAGAAAAACCTAATGCTGGTTTAAGCTTAAATGACTTGATTCATCTTTCCATGTGCATTGCTTGTGCTTTGGTGTGATGTACAGTACCGAATGGGTGATTTGGTGGAGCGTAAATAGAATACAGTTTTAATGGTATACTTCCAGTGTTAGTTACATTATGCCACGTACCGGCTGGGACTATAATTGCGTCGTCGTCCTTAGCATTTCTTTGGAAGTTAAGATTGTTTCTGCTACTCCCCATTTGAACAAAGCCTTGACCTTGTTCAATACGGAGAAACTGATCCACATTGGGATGAACTTCAAGTCCTATATCTTCTCCTGGATTTATGCTCATAAGAGTCACTTGTAAATGTTCCCCTGTCCATATAGCATTTCTATAATTATTGTTGCGTTTCGAAGCTACATTGATATCGACTACAAATGGTTGTCCGCCGTGATCGCGAAAATACATCTGTTCGCGTGTATAATGAGGATGGTTGTTTCCCTCTTGAGGTATCACTTGATTTTGAAAATACCTGTAATCCTGTTGTGTTTCATTATGGTTATATCCATTAAAATATGGACCTAAATGGTTATAAGGTTGATTAAACATACTTTACCCTCCCTTTCTTTCCGTAGCATTTTATGCAAGGAAAAGAAAAGTGTTATTGCCCACTCTTCAATCAGGTTCTTAGAATTATTCCATTCTGCTCAGTTGTTCATCAGGTTCTACATGTACATGAACGTTGTACACCTCATGTTTTTTAATTAACTCAGATTCTACTCTATCTGCAATTTCGTGTGCATTATAGATATCAAGATCAGGTGACACTCTGATTTCCGTATCTATCACAACATTATTGCCATATGTTCGGGCTTTTAAAGTCTTAATTGATTTTACAACCCTAGTACTTTCGATAGTAGCCGTGTAATCCATTAATAAACCTTCATCTATCCCGTCTGTTAGCTGATGAGAAGCATCCCGGAAAATATCCCAAGCAGTTTTACATATCATAATCCCTACCATTACAGCTGCCACTGGATCTAGCCATGGCATATTTAATTGGGAGCCAAAAATACCGACTACTGTTCCGATACTTACTAGTGCATCAGACAAGTTATCTTTTGCAGCTGCTCGGACAGCCTGACTGTTGATTTTCTTAAAAAGTCGATTATTGTACCAATAAACCCCTCCCATGAAGATCGCACCAAAAATTCCTGTATAACCTGCGATTAAGTCCGGAGCTTCTTGATGTGGTTCAAATATGGAAGTCACCGCCTCGAACAATACTTGCAGTCCCACAGCCATCATAATAAATGACGCAACCATAGAAGCAACAGTTTCAGCACGCCAATGTCCATAAGGGTGATTTTTGTCTACCGGTCGTTGGGCAATTTTCAACCCGACTAATACTGCAATTGAGGCAATAATATCAGTGGTGTTGTTCAATCCGTCTGCTCGCAGAGCTTGTGAGTCACTTGTGTAACCAATATACAATTTCAAAACTGACATAAATATATAGGCAACAATGCTCAGATAGGCTGCCCTTTCACCTAATTTCAGGTTTCTTACTTTTTCATCTACAACCATTATTGTTCCTCCTTGTTAAGTACCTAGATAGCTTAACAAGGCTAAATCGAGTGGGTCTATACAAACCTTTTTATGCATATACAGCAAACTAAGACCTTCTAAATAATTTTGCATCCGGCGAAATTATTCGCATATAACTAGGTTATTTTACCCTCTTTATCTTCCTAATTACCTTGTGTGATTTATTTTACTAAAGAAAGCATCTTATTATTTTTTTGCCTTAATTCTAGTTAATAAACCTATTATTCAAGTAGAATCACCATTTGTTCGTTTCAAAATGTACATATTATCCATCTAATATAAGTATTAAGGGGGTGAATTAAAAGTGTTTCACACAAGAAGACCAATTTTTGTCCTCCAGAAAATCGTGTTAGAAATGAATATGTTAAACGAGTCCAACCAATCATTCGCCCAGTTGTCCACGTTAGACGAATAAATGTAATAGATGTACCAAGATACATTGTGAAACCCATTTACAGAACGGAAGTAGTACATCATAGGCGAAATTTCTTTTGTTGATTAATTCCACGCTTGTCCATGGCAAGTAATAATATTAATGCATAAAATATAAGGAGGGTTTATATGAGCAGCTACGAAGGTGGATACGGTATGAGTGCAGGATTTGCATTGCTTGTTGTACTTTTCATCCTACTTATTATTGTAGGTACTTCTTATGTTGGCGGCGGATATGGTTACTAATTCTATTCAAAATTCCTTTCCAGATGAGCTCGCACCTTACACTAATTAATGGTGCCTCGTTCTAGATGATAGAGCAAAAAAAACGCGCTTGGAGCCGTTACCCCTACTGACAGGTTATAAGGAGGGGTCGCAAACCCATTTAGCGACTGATCAAAATGTGGGCTTTAAAGAAGTAAAAAGGACTAATCGCTGAAGCAGTGATTAGTCCTTTTTGTTATCTCTATTAAATAGCGGTTTACTCGCCTACCATACCGTCGTGATCATTATCCCTCATATACTTGTACAACCAATGTTCACTTGTTATTGGGCATACTGAACCCTGCAGTTTTTGCTTCTGCGATTGTAACCTGTCCATTACCGTTTACACTCAGTAAAGTAGGTGTCTTTTTTTGTATTATTAATATAAAGATCATTAAACAAGTTACTTCGCATGCAAAATAGGGTAGAGGGAATACTATGTCATATTATTATAGGAGTTTATATGGTTCATTACACCCATTTCAGAAACTATCTAGTTCAAAATACCAACTTTAACGTAAATAATAAGTTTAAAGATATCGACCAATATTTGTTTATCAAGGATAAAACACAACCATCAAACTTTAACGATAGATTCTGTGATGTATTTAATACTGAAGAGGATCTTACAACTAAGATACTTGAAGATAGGGCAAAAGATTTAAATGACCTATATTACTTTAACTTTCCTATTGAAGAAATTGTAAGTAAGCTAAGCGAAGTAAAATGGTTGTATATAAATCTGGTAGAATCTTTCTGCACTGAAAACGCATTGAGCTTTCACCAAGGACTTAGAATATGCAATTTAATCACTCTCTTTTTCGATCAATTTATTAGTAGACTCACAACTAGTGCTTTTAAGGCATATAATGATTTCATGCTTGAGCAAGAGAAGGTAATCGAATCGCTAGGTTCTCCACTGATACGTTTAAGTATAAATTCAGCCTTAGTTCCTCTGTTCGGTCATATTAATAATGCTCGTGCTGAGAAGATTATTACCTCTATTACACACGAAGTAGGCGAACTACAATTAGACAACATATTTGTCGATTTAACTGGATTGAAGAGCTTAAACAAGGACGCCTCCCGATTTATATCTAATCTTACAGAAACACTGAAAATAATGGGTACAAAAATAGTCATATCTGGAGTACATCCGGATATTGCAAAATCTGCTATGTATATGGGTCTCAATGGTTCAACAGAATCGAAAAGTTCATTACATTTAGCAATCAGCCAAGGTAGGATATTTTCTTAATTTAAAACAGGTTACTACCTTCTACAAATGCGCGACAGAGCTTTCTTAAAACACAGGAAAGCTTTTTTGTATTTAAGATAGAAATAGTAGTGATAGAAACGCTGAAATTACAATCGTTTCTTTTGTATTCTATTATCAGCAGGTCGATATTTCTTTACAACATAGCATAATAATATAATTTCATATAGCATGTAGTTCCTTAATGCTGAGTTTGGACAGTTGGCTGCGTCTTCTTGAATACGTTCTATCTCTCTTTCTAACAACACGATTTCAGACTGCTGCAATTACTATCACCCCTTGCCCTTCCATTTCCCTAACTTCGGAATAATAAGCAATACACAGTGAAATCTATTTCAAAACATCTCTTATTTTGAGATGTTTTTCTTATTAGCTATAAATTGTTCATTGTAGTCACGAAAATTCAAAAATTTGTGCATCAGTTAACTGGATAGGAGCTGGGAGTAGTTATGCAGAAATCACGAATACAAAACTAGATCAATAAATAAAAGCCACCTTCGAGGTGGCTTTTATTATCATATAAACTGAATGTGTAAAAAGGACGATATAGGATATTTTGGTTTGTATGAGATATTATAAAAAGAACTTTCTATTAATCTCAATATATTGCAATTCCTGGATTGGGATATCTTCTTCGTGATAAATTGCTTCAACAGGGCACACTGTTTCACATGCTCCACAATCTATACATATTTCAGAGTTTATATAAAATGTCCCTGCCTTCTTCTATACAATCTACTGGACATACTTCTACACATTCTCCGGCCTTCTCTATCTTACAAGGTGATGTAATAACAAAAGCCATAATAATCTCTCCTATTGATTTAGATGTGTAAATACATATAACGTTCATTTTTTAGACTTTCTGTACCATCTCATATAGTAACTTTCCCAAGGCTAAAATACTTAATGATTAATGAAAATCCCAATCTTTCATGTTAGAATAAACAGAACTGTTAAAAAATTGAAATGATTATTTTGAGGATTCGTATAGTTATGAAGGAGTGTAAAATATATGAAGTTAAAAAAATTACTTTTTCCAATTTTCTTAACAACTACACTGCTCTTTGTTGTTGGTTGTAGTTCAGAAGCATCAAAAATACAAGAAAAAGATGCAGATGTTGTCCAAACAGTACTAGAGAACAACTTTAATGGCCCTGAAGAAGAAGTAAGAGAAATGATGAATGACGTTAATATTGAGGGAATAGTCCAATACGAAGAAGAACTATTAAAAGATTATTTTGCAAGTGACGAATTTTATAAAGAATACACGTCTACTTACGGATCATTGTTATGGATTGAGCCAGTAAGAAATAATTATGAATTAAATGTTACAGACATAGAGGTAGAGAGTACGGAATCAGAAGATAACGTATATGATTTTACAATGAAAATTGAGTACAAAAATATAGACGGAGATTCATCAGGTGAAGAAACAATTACAGGACAGGCTGATTTGAATGAAGATCACCTGCTTGAATACATGTTAATTAGAGTAGACAAACTAATGACAGAATTAAGTCAGCCTAATATGTAAAGTAATTAAAAGAACTCTCCCTTGTTAAGGAGAGTTCTTTTGATAAGATGAGTTAAGTTGTATTAATTATTAATACCAAATGTATGAATCCCATCCACGATTTCGTAAAGAAGAATTGTATCCTACGTAATCTGGATATTTCATGACATAACCTGTACGAAGTCGGAATCCAGGAGTATCTGTTCCATATGTACCAAGTTTAGTCGCCCCCCAAGAAGGGTTATGCTGAACTACCATTGTCTCCAAGCATTTGCTACATTGAAATGCATATCCCACTTTAAGAATTACTTTCCCATTTTGTCGAATTTCACCTAGGGAATGTGGTGTCATTGTATGCTTTCCACCCCTAGGGCATGGAATATACTGTACAGTAAACTCCCCCTCACCTTCATTGGCTTCAGAATGGCTATGTTCTGAATGCTCTGTGTTTGATTCTTCATGAGAATGACTATGTTCTGTATGTTCTGCGTTTGATTCGGCATGTGAATGACTAGGCATAAAAGCTATCAAGACCATCATTAAAACTAAAACACTAACAAAAAATTTCTTCATTAAGAAACCTCCTATATGGGTTACAAAATTTATTCTACATATAATTACAAAAACCTTCCTTATTTGGAATTAATTTTAAATTAATGTAGGCATTATGAATAGAAAATTATAAAACAGTAACCTTTGCTATTTAGGTCTCGATACTTAACTATTCCTTAGTTTTCAGCACGAATAAGTGCAAATAATGAACTGGTGATTAGATTGTAGCTACAAATAGTAAAATCTATTTTCCTGATTTTAACGAAACCATTGGATGCTGATGGAATAGCAAAATTCATTAACAGTCTTCATGAAAAATATGGAGAGTATAGGACGTGGTGCAATTACATTTAGTAATGGAATGGGTAATGCTAATAATAATTGCGTCTCAGGGCTTTCTAGCAACTCAGGAAAGTCATTTTTGGCACATATAAAAGCAAAAATTCCCCTAAAAGGGGATTAGGCAATCCAATTTTCAAAAGATGGAATCAGTACTTGTAAAGGCCTCTACTTTATCGCCTCACTTTGGCAGTATAGAAGGGGTTCGACCTTTCTACAAGGAGTAGGATGTGATGCGAAGTTTACAACGGATAACATAATAAATATAAGTTAAGGTGTACGCAAGTGGCACTATATGAACAATCTCCTTCATAAGATACATCCATTAATCTTTAGTCTCGTTAACTATTCAATCCTTTTTACTATCCACAAAAGTGTACTTTTCTGAACGTGTATTTGAAAACATCAATAAGAGCTAGTTAAACAAATGAAGGTTTATTATTTAAAGTGGATATATTCGATTGTAATTTAGTTTACAATAAATAAGTAGTTCATAAATAAATGAAGGCGATGGTGCAAGATTTGGGTAGATTTAGAGAGACATTAGAGAACCATGCTTTAATAGTCATTGTTGGAGTAGCTGTTGCTTCGGTTGTAGCTACCTGGTTAGTCTCTGAGAATATAAGAGTTAATCCTATACAAGGAGATTTAGATCAAAAGAAAGAAAAAATAGTTGAGTTAGAAAAAAAGATAGAGGAATATGAAGAACAAGTGGAACTTGGTAAACTAATTGTCTATGAGGAAACCTGGCATAAGGTTGGAGACACGTTTACAGTGGTAGAGGGACAAGTATCTATTAAAGTTAAAAGCGCGTATAACATGGATGATGCTGAGTTTGTTGTGGATGCCCCAGGGTATGAATTACAGGTAGTAGAGGCTGGACTTGAGAAGAGGGCAACTTTCAATTACGATGAAAAGCAATATTTAATTAACATTACAGATGATAACAGTGATTCGTATTTGGATGACGACGAAATAAAGATATCTATATCAGAACTCATTAAATAATAAATAGATACGGAGCTGCTACTTGCAGCTTCTTCAGATAATATCCAACAGTAGATGTTATATATTGGACAATAACTTAATAACTATGTTTAGACGTACTTATAAATGCGTCACAGGGCTTCCTAGCAACACAAGGAAGTCCTTTTTTACGATAGAAAAATCTAATTTTAATTCAATCAGTACCATGCTTTACTTTTTACCTCAACTCTATGATCGGAGAAATATTTGCTGCAGGTTTCAGTAGTCAGCTTAAGCAGCTGATCCGTGCTTAATCGGATACTACCTTTGTTTGATCTATATCTCCAATGAAAAACCCTAGTAGTAACTGATTCACGCTTCATTGTAATATTTATGCCGCGGTACATTTTCATATCTTCCAGCAGGATATCCATTACTCCCTCGATAAGCAATAGTAAAAAGCTGCTAGTTGTCTTTGATTCAAATCCTACAGAATTATTAATGGTATTGTATGCTTTTATATCCTTCTGTAAGATCTCTGTTACCTCATCAATAAGCCAAGGTAAAAAATCACCAGATTCTTGATTCATCTTACCTAGCAGTTTAAGATCAATCTCACAGTTTTTGTATGCAAGACTTAATCCAATATACCGGAGGACATATTTAATCGTATGAGGATCTTTCATTAGTACTCTCCCCCTAAAGGTTTAAGTGATGCGAACGTGCGATTGTATTTATCTAAAGTATAATACAAATTCAGGGATAAAAAAAGCTACTCATTTTGGAGTAGCATAAGCAGAATTGATAATTCCATACAAAGATAAGTCTCTCTAAATTATTTACTTTTCTTTTTTGTTTTCAAAGGTAGGCCGTACTTTTTGCTATTTTCGATACATTTCTTTGCAATATCTGCTGCTTGTTCTTTTGTCATTTTGATGGGTAACAACTCCATATTCCTTTTACATGAAGTATGACCAAATTTCATTAATCTCATACATAACTCCCCTCTCTCCCCCATATATTTAGATTAAGTTTGGGACACTAAGACACTGTCCTAACGTTAATTCGAGTGGAGGGACCCCAAAGATGAATGGAGAAGAGGTTAAAAAAAGAAAAATCAGATCAGATAAGAAAAGAGATATCAAGCCGACTATCTCCCTTGATCTGAAGAATTGCATTTACCGCCTTTCATATATTACAAACATACCCGTCAAAGATATAGCTGAAATTCTGTGTACCAAGGGATTACAATCAAGGAAAGTAATCGATTATTTAGCTCAGTTCTTTAGAAGAGATTATGAGTTTAAAAGTACACTTTACTTAGGACAGTATGAAGGGGCATCGTTGCAAGGGAAATATCAGTCTGGAAGAAATGAGCGTATAACAACACGATTTCCTCAGGATACCTACAATTACATCACAGCCTTGGCCTATGCCTTAGATGTTACTCCATCAAAAGCTACTTCATTCTTGCTAGATGCTAGTGTGAAAAATACGAGCCTATCCGATAGCATTATTAAGCTGCATTTAAGCGAACAGTTGGACAATAGTAGAATGAATGAACTTAAACAAGTACTTAAATATATAAATGAAAATAATCCATACAACGAAGAACTTTCATGGATGAACCTAATATCGCTAATCATGGATGAAGTAAAGGATAATACAATGAACCTTAAGCTTAAAATATCCTCTTGGATTGATAGACATAAATAAAAAGCGGTAGCTACAACTAACTTCATACCTACCCTTATGGACTAAAGAATAAAGATATGGCTAAATGAAATGACTGAAGGTTATGGTTGGATAGGAGTGGTTAATGAGAGAATATCAGGAAAAGGTCGCGTGTAGTATCCAGTGCACAGAGAAGAGGACAAACTCTAAAGAGTTTGTCCCTCTTTATAAAACATTCCAATATAGGGTGGCGAAGCTATATGTTAGCCTTAAAAGGCTCCCTCCCTCTGATTAAGTCTGGGACACTAGGACGCTGTTCTAAAGATAATTCGAGTTGAGGTGCTATTATGAGGAAATCGTACAATTTTGACGTGGACTTACTAGTTCGATTCTCAGAATGGAATTAGTCGTATATGTTCTTTCCTTAACAAAATCAAAATAGATATAAGTGTTATCGTTGATTATTTTAAGAACATCATTCCTTAGTTCTTCGCTGCTCTTGCCCTCATTGTATTGATATGTCTTAGTTATATCCCCATGTAATGAACCATCCCAATCGAATAGTCTTCTTTCATTGTTGTTGAATACAAATACTACTTGTTTACTCATAAAATTAATCCCCCTTATAATTAATAAACTCAATATATTTATCGGATTTTATTATTACTTCTGTAGAATGGACATCTCTAAAGCTGTTTTTTCTAACATCCCCCCACACTATTACGTCTTTTCCAAATTAATGACTCGGGTTCATAGGAGAAGTACTTGAAGTATTTATCGAATAGGACAACTGTTATCTTTGTATCATCTATCTTCTCAAAATTTATGTACATGACCTTTTCTCTTTTTACAGCAAATTCTATCTTTCCGTAAACAAAATAAGGCATGCGTGGGATCAACTCATCATTCCAAAGCTTGTGGTGTAAAGACTTTTGGCCAAGGATTAATTCAGATATTGGGATCTTAAATCCCTTAACACTAATTATAATTGAGCTTAGAATGTCTAGGTCATTAGAGATAAATAATTTATATACTGATTTTAAAGAAGTAACTGTTTGTGGTGTGCTGCTATCAGGTTTTACTTTTACTCTTTCTACAGCTCTACTTTTATCTTCTGCTGCTCGCTCAGTTGATTTACTTATGTAATCGGGATCCATCTTATTGAAGTTTAATCTAATGATGTTTTCTTTAAAGCCGGTACCTATGAGATCTTTTTGATAGTCTTCTATCTTTAGAAGTGATTCCTTAAAATCAAGTGTTCTAAAAAAGCCGCAATCATGACTATGCTTTGAATTATGTTTTCCTGAGGTTTTAAAATAAGGGGATTTTGTTTCTGTTCCGGATACATAAATCACCGGTGCTTTACAAGATCGATCAATACAATATACTTCGCTGCCGTGTATGCTTTCAATATATTCTAGAGCATCTATTACTTCACCATTATTTAAGTACGCCGTTTTCATACTATTCATCTCCTAACTCAATTCTTCAATGCATAAGCTTATTGCTCCAGAAGCCCCCATCTTATGAAAGAGAAGTTTTTTATTTAATCTCTTACAAACCTCTTTCACGCAATCCATACTTACATGACCGCAAGCTCCATAGAGGCAGACAACAATATCGGATTTTTTAATGATGTTCTTAAATTCCTTCTTATTACCTCCATTTCTCGTCTTACCATTATGGAAAAGGACACTACATCCGTGCTGTTTAGCTAATTTTTTTAGTGTAGATTCATGAGATCCACCGAAAACTGCAATTGTTTTATTCATAAGAAAACCTCCTATTTATAAAACAAATATATCATAAAAAGAACTAATTGCAAGTATCTATTGGAGGATTTTCTAAATATTGCTCATGTAGGTAACTAGCTACAGACGAGACATAAAATCTCTTTCCCTCAATGATATCTTGAACTGCTCGGACTAGATCCATTGTAAGGATGTTTTTAGTTGCATAGCCTTTTACATCCATCTTTAAATATTCTAGTGCTGTCTTTTTATGAAGTTCAGATGATAAGATGAATACTTTACCCTCTTTATTCAAGTGTCGATCGATTACAATTTGAGCTATTTCCGGATTTCCGAAGGGCTCCACTATTAACAAGTCAGTACTGTTGGGTTCCAGTTCTTTAAAATTATAAATGTCGAATGATTTTACCTTAATACCTGTAAAGTGTATCTCCAAGATGTTCTTGATTCCTTCTCTATAACTAGATTGAGAATCTAGGTGATAAATGTTCAATATTAATTAGCTCCTTTAAATATAAAAACCCCAAAAGATAGTGCAATGCACTTCTTTTGGGGTGTCCCTAGTCATTTTTATTTAAAAATGAGATGCTACCGTTAATTAAAAAGCCATATTGGCCATAACCCTCAGCATCTACAATCCAAGCCATCCTGTTAACTATTGCTTTAGATGCATTATGGTTGTGTAATGGTACAGGGCTCTTGTAGATAGTCTTTCCAGTTGGATTTTCAATATCTTGTACTAATCTGAGCCGCTGCTTAGAATTATTGATAATCCAGCAGCCATATTCTCTATCATTAGATATAAACCAATAAGCTCCAGGTAGTTCAGGCTTAATTCCTGGAACAAAAGGATAATTACTTTCCGAAATATTAGAAGGATTAATCATTGTTGTTAAATCATCGATATGATCAATATTTACTTCAAAGTCATCTTCAATTAATCTGCCCCTAATTTTAATATCCTTAGATTTTGTCCAGAAGATATCTCTGCATCTGGAAGCATCATCGTTGAACGGGTTAGCATCCTTGCCTAACCCACAAGAAGCGGTCACCGGATCAAATAACTCGCAGCTGTTTCTGCATGAAATATGATCTTGTTTCGTATTGTCTACAACTAATTTAAGTACCAT